>NZ_WIWK01000157.1:0-10935 GCF_009600165.1 Pseudomonas sp. FSL R10-0399 | reverse complement strand
CGCTGAGTTCGGAATAAGACATAGGGGCAGCACCGTACCGGAAAGGTCAGGTGTTGCACTCAGTTTTTGCCGCCGCCACCCTTTTTCCCACGAAATAACCTTTGCTAGCCCTAATACTCTATATGTCGTGACTTGTGGTTTCTTAGTAAGCTGCACAAGAACAGCCACAGGCACTCCATCCTCCTTACACCTATACAGCCCCTGATTGGTAAAAAGTTTAGTGGAACTCCCACGCGGGCTCTCCTCTTGAGCATAGGTATAGTGCCAACTTCCATTCTCTTGATAAACGGGCATTTGATCGCTGTAAGGACTGTCTAGCCTTTGACTAATCGACAACGCATAGTCAGATTCCTTTGGCTTGTAGATGCCTTTTGCCGAAATCGCAACAGTAGACGGTGCATTTTGGAGTTGCTCCCAAGTCAGCACTTGCCCTGTACGCTGTTCAAGCCACGCTAGTAACTCTGAATGGGTAACACGCTGACTTTCGGAGGCAGAAACCTCGCCTGCAAATGAGAGCCTTACTGCACCTACCAGTTCGTCAGTAAGCGACGGATACAAAATCTTCAACAAACCAATTAACGAATTTTCAGACTCTAGCGATACGGGTATACCGTAGTGAATCAACTCCCCACCTTGATTTAAGCGCTTTGGAAACACGGTCATATTGCTATGGTGAATATATTCGCTCCCGACGCTCACACCGTTAACACTCTGAAGGTCAGAAACTCGCGCCGCCAAACCGGGATCAATTACCAGGGCAGATTTTCCTGAAATATTCTTCACATTTACGATCAGGTACTCGCCATTTTTATAACGCCAAATGCAGATCTTATCTGTATGGCTGACGACGGAAAATTTCAAATTTTCAAGAAACTGATTGATTTGCTGAGGCTTCAATTTCATTTTTGCTAGCACTTAACAATAGTAGGAGCGCCCGCCGACACAGGCTTGAGATTTTACCTGCGACGATAGCAGAAATATCCTACAAATTGCCCAGCAATGTACTGTGATGAAGCGTCATGATTTTTAGAAGACACGAAGCAAACCGCAGACCCCGTAATTTCGATAGCGGTCAGGTGTTTTTTTAAGGATGGAGAGGCACGGGAAGCACATCATGTGCAGCACTCAACACTTCAGCATCAGGTCGGCGTAATAAATGCTACAGACGACAAAAGCCCCGCACATGACGGGGCAAAACTAAAAAGGTGGGGGTGATACTCAGGCAATCAGCGCGATGCTTCTACTTAACTAAAAGGAAGCATCATCGATATTGGGGACAGTGAGTTACAACGGATAAAGCCTGCTTTCTCGTAGAAGGTCGCAAGGCGCTCATTCAGCGGATGGACGACCAGAGCCGTTGATGCAACGTTTTCGGAAGCAAAAATAGAACGCTCGATGGCGTCTTTGAGTAAATCAAGTGACACCCCCTGCCCTTGGGCCGTTTGGCACACGCCCATGCGTCCGAGAATGGTAACCGGGTGCATATCGGGCGAGTTACGTTGTGCTTTTTTGGGCATGACGCTTGAGCGCAAAACCTGACCGCTCGACAGAGAGTAATAACCCACAACTGTTGCTGTGCCTTTGATGCATGTAACGAATACCGATGCGTGCTTTGCCCTCTGGGATTTGAGCGCTTTTTTTAACAGGTATTCGTTAATGCTGTCCTCCCCGCAGTCGAAGGCACTCAGATCATGAGTTTCGACCAGCTTTGCGGGTCTAGTCAGGTCCATCGGCTTGGCCTTTCTAGCAGCGCTCGCAAGCGGTCATTAGTTTTCAAGGGGCTCGCCTGCAAGGCTTGCTCGAAAGCATCAAAGTCTGCCTCATCAAGAACAAACACCCGTTGATCCAGGATCACCTCCTCTGCTCTTTTGCAGGCGGCGTCCAGAATAAAGCTGGTTCGGTCACTGCCTGACAAGGCGGCGGCCATGTCTATCAGGTCACGTTTTTTGCTGTCGGCTCTCATGTTGATAGCGACAGGCTTTCGTTTTTCCGGACTGTTGGCCGCTGGCGGGTTCATAGCATCACCTCTCATGCACAATTGCTTCTAGGACAGGCAACCTCAATAACACAATCGAGAGCCTTGACCTATGTAGAGTAATACTAAACCGGGTGTATAGCTAACGCATACACGAAAATGACATTTCTCTGGCCATGTCAGGCCTGGATGTTCAAGTGCCTGCCCCCGCAGCGTCACCTCTTCCTCAATCGGCACCACCCTGTCAGCCAGTACTTCGTGAGCCTTGAGCACTGCTCGACAGTACTGTTTAAGTGGAGCTAGGGAATCTCCGAACAAGTTTTCAAATGTGCTGAAATACGCCTGACCACCTGATCCGAGCCGCCTATGAGCCAGATGAGCTTTTCCGATTTCGAATACGCCGGCAAGCGCAAGCAGACACGCCGCGAACGCTTCCTCGCCGAGATGGATCAGGTCGTGCCCTGGACGGGTCTGCTGGGCCTGATCGAGCCGTTCTACCCCAAGGCCGGTGGCGGCAGAAAACCCTATCCTCTGGAAACCATGCTGCGTATTCATCTGTTGCAGAATTGGTTTTCCCTGAGCGATCCGACCATGGAAGAAGCGCTCTACGAAATCACGCCCATGCGCCAGTTTGCACGTTTGACCTTGAGCGCCCCGATACCTGAAGACACCACGATCATGAATTTCCGGCACTTATTGGAAAAGCATCAGCTTGCACCTGCAATCCTCGCGGTCATCAATGGTTATTTGCAGGACAAAGGCATGTCTCTGCGTCAGGGCACTATCGTCGATGCCACCATTATTCATGCTCCCAGTTCGACTAAAAACGAAGAGGGAAAGCGCGACCCCGAGATGCATCAGACCAAAAAAGGTAACCAGTATTTCTTCGGAATGAAGGCCCATATTGGCGCTGATGTCGAGTCCGGCTTGGTTCATCACGTCCACGGCACCGCCGCCAACGTCGCCGATGTCACACAGGTCGCCGAGCTTTTGCATGGCGAAGAAAATGCAGTGTATGCAGACGCCGGATACACCGGCGTTGAGAAGCGTGAAGAGCATGAAAATCGTGAAGTGATCTGGCAAATCGCGGCGCGCCGCAGCACCTATTCCAAGTTGAATAAACGCAGCGTGCTCTACAAGGCCAAGCGCAAGATTGAGTACTGCAAAGCCCAGACACGGGCCAAGGTCGAACATCCGTTTCGGGTGATCAAATGCCAATTTGGGTACGTGAAAGTGCGCTTTCGTGGGCTGATGAAAAACACGGCTCAGTTGACCACATTGTTCGCCCTGTCGAACCTGTGGATGGCTCGAAAACAACTGATGGGTATGGGCGAGTTGCGCGCTTAACATGGAAAACCGGGCGAAAAACGCCCTCGATGAACACTGCATCAGGTCGTTTTGAGCAAATAGCGCTGCGTGCCGTGCAAATTACGACTTGCGGCCGCCGCGCAGCAAGTTGATCGGAGCATCCCTAGCTGTTCTGCTGGTCGTCAACGTAACCGTTGTGAGGCCCAGCGTCTGGAGCCTCGCGGGGTACCGAGCTTATTCAGGACGCCTTGGAAGTCGTTGTTATGTACCTTTGAGCTTGATGTGACCGGTGCGCAAGAAACTACACAAACCCCAATTTAGCCACTACGCCAATACAAACCATAACCACTAAAAGGATTAGCCCACCCCATTGCAACATCACTAACTTACGTTTAAGAGAACCAGTAAAGCATCGAAGATCCTCAGCATTAACACTCCCGCGTTTAAGATAAAAACCGGGAAAAGCTATAACACTCGAAATACTTCCAATCAACACTAACCTCCCCCATGGGCCACCTTGCCTGAGTGGAGCAAAAGTGTTGATTAGCGAACTATTTTTCAAATGATCCAGCATCAGGTCCATCTGAGTATATGCAAGATGCAAGCACACACCGATCCAAATAAATATTCCCGCAAAATCGATTAATCCTACGGCCAAAAATATTTTATCTGCTGTATTCAAACTCATCGGGCTATCTCATAAATCTTATCAGCCATCGCTTCCCCAGCGGCACCACCTAAGGCTCCAGCCGTAAAAGAACCGACTCCTACCACAAACACACCGCAAACTAATGTTCCAACACCTGCAGATGGTACTCCTAGCCCAACACATATACCTGCAACTGCTGGGGCTGTTAAAAGCGCACCCGCTAATGAGCCCCCTCCAATCCCTCCGGCAAAACTACCCACCTCAGTGAACTTAACCCTCTTGCATGCCTCAGTACTCCCCGCCGTACAAACGTCTTGAACCTTCATGTAAGAGGCAGTTCCACCAATACCCGTGCCAATCCATCCACCGAGCTTAAGATATTTAGCTGCTTTGGAGACACCTTCAATATGGGTGGCATATCCCGGTATTTGATCTGCGCCACCCGCCGCCGTCCAGCGATGAACCAAGCTTCGAGTAGAGATGCCAAGCGCACTTTTTAAATTCGGGTGGTCCGCAAACCCTATGCCTTTACGGGTTAAAGCGGTCAGGTGCGTGTTGAGTTGTGCCAGCAGCCGCTTACGCTCTGCAAAAAACTCTGCTGATCGAAGATGTCCATCCGTTTGGAACGACCGTACGTGCAGCGCTTCAATGTCTTTAAACAGGTTTTTTACGTCGTCCAGGTTCTTGGCAAACATCGCCTCCCCGATCCCGATTGATGTGGCACCTTGGGCAAAAAGGGTTTCGATCTCGTCACGATACCTAACCATAAAGTTGGCCTCTTCCGGACTAAGCGCTTTTACCGCCTCATTGGCTTTGGCAGCGGCCGCCATCAATATCGCTTCTTCGCGGGTGCATTGCAGGTTGTTGGGATCGCTCAACACGATCATCGAACCGGCATTGACAGTGCTCAGCCCAGGGTTGAGTGCATCAAACTTGCTCATCACTGCGGGGTATTGCGACGAGAACAGCGCAGCCTTTAACTGATCGACTATCGTACTTTTGGGAACAACATAGAAGCCCGGCTCTTGCAGTGGCTGCCTGAACTCTGGCTTTGAGACTGGGAGTAGTTCTCTCTCCCGATCTACGGGGCTATGAAAACTGCCAGGCCTGCCTTGCCCCGTAATGTGCGCATACCGACCCAAGTTGTCATCGCTTAACGGACTGAAGGGGTCAGCGTCGACCAGCAACAAGTCTCCGTTTTCAACAGCCTCTACGATTTGTTGGTCACTCATTGGCCGACCGAACGCATCAACATGAGATAAGTTAAGAGGCGTATGGGGCAAGTGCAAAGCACGCTCTACGTTCGCTTTTGCAAAAAATGGTGATTCTATATTTCTGAAGCTAATTCCAAGTCGTTCGCGATCTTGTCGACGAATAAGGCGCATGTAGTATTTTCCCTGATTAAGACCGTCCGCGCCGATTGATGCTGGCCAACTTATTTGAAGAGCGCGGACTGTATCGGCCAGTTCTGCTAGAGATCTGTCAGATCTTTCCTTTAATTGGGGAGGTTTTATCTATTCCATGCCCGGCTCGATATGGTTTCACCTCATCGGCCACATCCTTGCTCAGCACGTTCCGACTGGAAACCTGGGCCGTTACAGCGTGCAACACCAAAGATGATCAGGCACTGCAAAAATTGCTCAGCCAACAGCAGCCCCTGCTCTTCTGGCGAGCTAATTCGCTCACGCCCGCCCCAAAATTTGCTGCCTTCACATGATTACCGCACCCGAATAATTCCCGTAAATAACTTAATTACGGAATCTTCCTACGCAATATAAGGAATACGGAAGAGGACGAACTCAAAAGTCATCTTTAAAGTTCATGACATTCAATCTAAGCCATTGCCTATAAACCGCAATCTGCGCACAGAGCAACTTAACTCTGCCCCCTGTGCACGCACTCAGGAGCAACTATGTCCCGTCCACAGGATGTGCGGTTTACCTTCAGTTCAACAGCCGACATTGCCTTTGAGGTGGTGTCATTTGAACTGAGCGAAGGCATCTCTGAACTTTTCTGTTTAAACGTTGAATTGATCAGCGAGTCCGCCACTGCCGACTTCGCCACCCTGCTGGACAAACCCGCCACACTGACCCTCTTTCAGGGCGACCAGCCCGTACGGTACGTGCACGGGTTGATCAGCCAGTTCGAGCAAGGCAAGACCGGCTTTCGTCGCACCTGGTATCGCGCCCGCATCGAGCCCGAGCTGGCCCGCGCCAACCTGCAATCGGACTGGCGCATTTTCCAGCAGCGCAGCGTGCCGCAGATACTCCAGCAATTGTTCAAGGATCGCCACTGGGGCGCGTGTACCCAGCGCCTGACCGAGCCCCATCAAACACGTGAATTCTGCGTTCAGGCCGGCGAGCTGGACCTGGCGTTTTATCAGCGCCTGGCCGCAGAAGAAGGTTTGCTGTCGATCTTCCAGCACAGTGAGGCCGGGCATTCGTTGATTCTGGCTGACCACATCGCCACCTTCGGCATTTTGCAGGATGAGCCGTTGGTCTATGCGCCCAACCCCGGCGGCGATCCCGCGCAACCGGCACTGCACAGTTTTACCTACCGCGAACAGGTACGTAGCAGCGAGCAGACTCAGCGCGATTACACCTTCACCCACCCGCGTTACAACCTGGAACAACAAGAACAAGCGATGCATCTGGACCATCAATCAAGCGGCTATGAACGCTACGACTACCCCGGTCGTTACAAACATGACAACGCCGGTAAACCCTTTACCCGCACCCGCCTGCTGGCCTTGCGCAGCGATGCGCGCACGGTTGAAGTGACGGGCGATGATGCGCGGCTGGTGCCGGGTTTGGCCTTTGATCTGGTCGGCCACCCGCGTGAAGACATGAACATCGGCTGGCGCGCCGTGCACATCCACCACAGCGGGCAGCAGCACACCGCCCTGGAAGAAGAGTCCGCCGACAGCCGTGTCGGCACTCGCTACAACCTGACCGCCACACTGATCCCTGACACCCTGCAATGGCAGGCCCCGTTGCTGCCCAAGCCGTGTATCGAGGGCCCGCAAATCGCCACGGTGGTCGGCCCGGCCAACGAAGAAGTCTATTGCGATGAGCATGCCCGGGTGCGTCTGCAGTTCCCTTGGGACCGTGAAGACCGCAACGACGACCGCAGCTCTTGCTGGGTGCGGGTGTGCCAGAGCTGGGCCGGAGCGGGTTGGGGGCATGTGGCGTTGCCCCGCATCGGTCAAGAGGTACTGGTGGCATTCCTGCATGGGGACCCCGACCAGCCGATGGTGATTGGCCGCAGTTACCACGCCATCAATCGCACACCTTACAAACTCCCGGAATTCAAGGCCATTAGCCCGATCCGCAGCAAGGAGCTGCACGGCCAACGCCACAACGAACTGCGCCTTGATGACACCCATGGCCAAATCAGCGCCACGCTGATGACCGACCATCAGCACACAGCGCTGAACACGGGCTTCTTGACCCATCCGCGCCCCGATGGCGGAGCACCTCGTGGCGAAGGCTTTGAATTGCGTACCGACGCCCACGGTGTGGTGCGGGCGGGCGGCGGCTTGTTGCTGACAACCCAGCTTCGCGCCCGCGCCGTCGCCCATCACACCGACCTGCCCGAATGCGCCGAGCAACTCAGCATTGCGAAGCAACATCACGCCACCTTTTCTCACCTGGCCCGCGACCATCTGGCCCAGGAACGCGGTGATCAAGATGACGTCGCGCAGGCACTCAGTGACCAGCATGCGGCCATTCGCGGGACAGGCGGCAACCCGAGTGCCAACCAGTTCCCTGAGCTGAGCGAACCCTATCTGGTACTGCACAGCCCTGCCGGAATCGCCAGCAGCACACCGCAATCCACCCACTTGACCAGCGGCGAACACCTGGCCCTGACCAGTGGCGGCCACACCAGCCTGGCCATCGGCAAACGCTTGCTGATCAGCGCCAGCCGCGGCGTGCGCACTTTCGTCCAGAGCTTGGGCTGGCGACTGGTCGCAGCGTCCGGCGACATCGACATTCGCGCTCTCAAAGACAACATCAACCTGCTGGCCAAGCTCAACATCACCGCCACCGCCGAACGCATCACCCTCAGCGCCAAAGAAGAACTGGTGATCAAGGCCGCAGGCAGCACCACCACCTATAACGCCGGTGGCATCACCCATACCACTAGCGGCCAATACATCGCCCATGCCAGCAACTTTGCCTATAAAAACGCGCAAAGCCAGGCCGCGGCGTTTCCCCAAGACATCAAAAGCGGTACTGGCAATCTGGAGTTGCTTCAGCACTATGCCAATGGGTTGGCGTTCAAGGGGGGCCAATACCAGGTAGAAGATGCTCTGGGGCAGGTGTTCAAAGGTGTGCTGGATGCCAATGGATTTGCAGTCGTGGCAGGGTTGGCACCCGGCCCGGCCAACGTCCAGTTCAACAAGGACCCGGTTGATGTCTGGACCGATCCGGGTTTCCCCGGGCCCCATGAACAAATCGAAACCACCACCGCTAAGACCACCCGCACCCACCTGCCGGTTCAGGCCAGAGCGGTGCTTGAGACAGTACTCAACACCCCACCGTCTAAAAACGCGCTGAAGGCAGCAGCTCTCAGCAAAATGCCCTCGTCGGTCAAAACACTCGCGGACAGCATCGATGCTTCCGGGCCGCGGCTCGGCAACCCGGAGAAATCATCATGAACTCTCCTGCCACTCGCCCACGGCAATCGGCCAACAGCCCAATCAATACGGTCACCAAAGACGATATAGAGGCAAGCAAGGAAAAGCTCGACCAATGGCTGCGCAAGCTCACCAACGATACGGTCAGCTGGAACATGGTGCACGCCGCTGGCTCGGTTATTCCCGGGGTCGGTACAGTCTTTGCGGGGATTGATGCCATTGGCGATCTGCTCACGCTGATCGAAGGTGACCGCGAGGATTTCCTCACCTGGGTGAGCCTGGGTATCAATGTGGTCGGGTTGGTCTCGTTCCCCGGCGTCGGTCCTGCCCGGCTGGCGGTGCGCACCACGCTGTCCACGGTGCGCAAGAACGGTCTGGCGGCCATCTCAGCAGCCATGCTTACCGCCCTCGAAGAGAATCTCAACGACAAAACCCGAGGCGCACTCGAAGACTTTGCCGCCGCCATTCAAACCCGTCTCAGCGAGCTGTTGGCGAAAATCGCCGCCGAAATCAGCAAAGCTTGCGCCGCCTTCGCCCAGATGCTCAGGAGCATCGCCAGCGATGACGGACAGAAGACGCTGGCAAACAAGGCCAAGAAAGCTTCTCTGTTCGCAGGCCCGCTGTTTGCCATTGGGGCGCATTTTTTAATCGACGACAGACTGCTCTCCAAAAGCACCTGCCAAGAGCTGCTCAGCGTGGCCAAGAGTGCCGACGATATCGGCAAGCTGGCCGCGCAAAAGGTCACGTCGCTGGGCGATGCGGGAAAAATCGGCAGCATTGGCAATTTGATTGCCGAACTGGTCAGCGCCCTCGCCCGCCGCAAGCGCCGCGGCACCCAGCCAGCAAGCGTCGCACCACAACATGTCAACCACGCCCAGGCCCACACAGGCCAAGGGGGTATGGTGACTCAAAACACTCAACGTCACACCGACAGAGATCCCGGCTGCAAAAACAAAACCGCCTCCAGCACCGGCTGCAGTATCAGCTTCGCCACGGGTAGCGAAACCGTCGCACACGCTGACTTTTCCCTGCCCGGACCCTTCCCGGTTGAATGGGTGCGCACCTACCGTTCAAGCCTCGACGCCCTGGATCACGGCAGCCTCGGCGCACGCTGGATCACCCCCTTTACGACCCGCATCGCGGTCAACGACACAGGCCTGATCTACCTCGGTGCCGACGGGCGCAACCACCGCTATCCCAACCCCAAGCTCGGCAAACATCACTACGACGCCGTTGAAGGCGTACTGCTGGTTCGCAACTCAGCCACCACCCTGGTCATCGCCCGCGGCCACGACAACCAGGAACACTACCAGCAGTTGGGCGATCACTACGCCCTCAGTGAAATCACCCTGCGCGGCGGCGCCCGCGTCACCCTGCACTATGACCACCAGCACGCAGGCCAGGCAGTGCTGTCGGATCTGATCACCCACCAGGGCGAGACCCCGCACCAGCACATCCACACCCAGCTCGACGACCACGGCCGCATCAACGCCCTGTGGCTGATGCACGAAGGCGCGCCCTTGCGCCAGTTGGCGGGCTACGACTATGACGAACACGGCGATCTGCGCGCTGCCCGCGACGAAAACGCCGCGCAGTGGGCGTATCAATACCAACATCACCTGATCACCCGCTACACCGACCGCACCGGGCGTGGCATGAACCTGCAATGGCAAGGCGTCGGTCCGGATGCCAAGGCCGTGCGCGAGTGGGCCGACGACGGCAGCTACGACACCCGCCTGGAATGGGACGCCAATATCCGTCTCACCTACGTCACCGACGCCCTCGGCCAAGAGACCTGGCACTACTACGACATCCTCGGCTACACCTATCGCATCATTTACCCCGACGGCAACGAAGAATGGCTGTTTCGCGACGCCGCCAAAAACGTCACCCGCCATATCCACACCGACGGCAGCACTGACAGCTACGCCTACGATGATCACGGCAACCTGCTGCAACACACTCGCGCGGACGGCAGCAGTATTCACCACGCCTACGACGACCAGGACCAGCGCTTCAAGACCCGCGATGCCGAAGGCGGCCTGTGGAAATATGACTACGACCCGCGCGGCAACATCATCGAAACCCTCGACCCGCTGGAGAACACAACCTGCTACGCCTACAACAGCGACAACCTGCCGGTGCTCATTACCGACGCCCTCGGCGGCAGCAAACACCTGGCCTACAACGCCGACGGCCAACTGACCCGCTACACCGACTGCTCGGGCAAAGTCAGCCAATGGCAGTACAACGCCCTCGGCCAGCTCAGCCGTTTTACCGATGCTGCGGGCAACATCACCGCCTACCATTACAGCGCCGGGCAACTGGTGCGCCTGACCCTGCCAGACAACACCGAAGAGCATT
>NZ_WIWK01000156.1:0-10966 GCF_009600165.1 Pseudomonas sp. FSL R10-0399 | reverse complement strand
GATCAACCGAAAATTGAGAATCCAAAACCGTGGCGCTCTACTCAGCATCCGTTAAACCCGTCAGCCGAAGCAGTGGCCGTTCCGCCACTGCCGCCGCAGCGTATCGGAATGCAGAGCGAATCACCGACGAGCGTACCGGCGAAATTCACGACTACACCCGCCGTTCCGGCGTGGATCACGTCGAGTCATTTGCTCCGGTCGGTATGGCTCCACAGTCAGGTTCTGAACTGTGGAACAAGGCCGAAGCCGCCGAGGTTCGTAAGAACGCCCGAGTGGCCCGGGAAGTACTGGTCGCACTGCCTCACGAACTTGACCAGGTACAACGCCGAGAGCTGGCCAAGTCGATTGCCCAGGGCTTGGCCGATCGCTACGGCACAGCGGGAACGCTTGCCGTTCACCAGCCCGACCGAGAGGGCGACAACCGTAATCACCACGTCCATATATTGATGACCACGCGCCGCCTTGATGCGTCGGGCCAGTTGGGCGAGAAGACCCGCGAACTGGACGATGTGAAGCGCGGCCCGCAAGAGGTGGAGTGGATACGGGCCATGATCGAGGGTCGAACCAACCAATCACTGGAGCGCGCCGGGCTTGAGGCGCGGGTGGATCGGCGTTCTTTGATTGAGCAGCGCGCCGCTGCGCTCGATGCCGGCGACATGGATCGAGCTGCGGAGCTGGATCGGCCGGCAACCCTTCACGAAGGCCCAAGGGTGACGCAGATCAGGCGCGAGTCGGCCCGTAAAGGCCGGGCGCCGTTGGGCGCTCTGGATCGAGCTGCAGCGAATGACCATACCCGTGAACTGGTGACCGACCGGGCTGAGTTGGGCATGGTGTCGGCACAGATTTTCAACTTTGAAAAAGCCCGTGCAGAGCGGGATGCACGCGAACAAGTGGCTAAAACCGCCGCTGATGGAATGGCCGCTTTCAAGGCTCGTTTCCAGCAAAACCAAGACTTCAACGCCCGTATTGATGCGGAGCGCGAACGCATGGCCAACGAGTTGCACAGAGTTGCCCTGGAGCGCGCCGCACTCGAACGGCAAGAGCAGGCCAAAGCGGCCTTAAAACGATTCGAAAAAGACCAGTTAAGCCACGATAAAGGCCCAAGCAAAGGCCGTGGCGGTCCTGACTTCGGCATGTGAGGGGAAGAATTTGAGCATCAGTGAGCAGGAGCTATTTGGCCTGATGGCAGTAGCCCAAGAGCAGCAGCAAGCTGTCAGTGAGGCACTGAAAAATCTAGAGGATCGACAGGTTGCACTGAATGCGGTCATAGCCCGAGCTGGTACAGCCGTTGAAGAGATGAACAAAGCGGGTCACGCATCGGCGCTTATCATCGAGAAGGCCACGCGGATCGCGGTCGAGAAGGCGGTTCAGGCCGCGCTAGCAAACGTCCAGCAGCAAACCCAGTCCACTCTGTCCGATTCAGTTACACCAGCTGTAAAGGCGCTACAGGGCGTTACAGCGCGTGCTGAGCAGGCGGAAGAAAGCCTGCACCAAGCAGCAAGCTCGATCAGCTGGAAGTGGGCCGCAATTTGGGTTTCGACTAGTTGCGTGCTGCTGGCCTCCATCGTGGGGTTGTCCATGCTTCTGGTACCCAGCCCCAACGAAATCGCGGATTTGCGGGCCAATGCGGCTGCCCTGGAAGCGAGAGGAGGCAAGATTCAGCTTGTTCAGTGTGGGCCTAGTAATAGGCTGTGCGCAAAGATCGATGTCAAAGCGAACAAAAGCACCGGGGGCTGGGGCACAGAGGGGCAATATATGATTCTGCAGGGGTACTGATGCGTACTGGCTGATTACGTTAAGACTGAGCGTAGTCAACGATTCGTTGAATAAGTGCTTAGCAGTTGCTAAACTGACTACATCAGTACAGACCGGAACCTTGGAAACAAGGGGTGCTGATTTCGGGCGTAAGCCCCCTAGCCAGTGAGCGGGATAAGCGAAAGCTGAAAGAATAGGCCGATATAGAGATTTACAAGAAGCCCCAATGCGAAAGCACTGGGGCTTTTTGCTGCGTGGCGTTAAACCGATTTTCCGGAGTTTCGCATTTCTAATACGTAACGAACGTTATGAGGCCTACCCTTCGGGAGCATCCCACGACCCCATTGGTCAACCTCGTAGGCTGAGATAATCCTTACCTTCAAAAGATTGGTAGTGCCGTTTGGTTTTCTTATGGAGAAGAAAATTGCGTAGTCATGCAGGTCCATACAGAAATAGCGCTGGTTGTTTTCGACATAGTAGGGAACCACTAGACCGGCGAAAAATCGCTTCTGTATGTACTCTGTAATTTGGGTGCTGCAATGGTAACGATCAGCGCAAAAGTATCTTTTTTCGTTGCCATACTTCAGAAGCTTTCCATTGCCTTTGTCGTCAGTAAAGCAGTGAAATCCGAAGTCAAATTTCACAGTTAATGCTTGCCCGTTTACCTGATACACCTCATCAAATGGATGCAGGTGTGCCATCGAAAGCGTTCTTCCATCAATTTCTAGATCCCACCACTTCATGTGACGCTTCCGACTGCACTACGAAAAGACAAGAGTATCTACATAGGGAGCTGCCGACCAGCAATGGCCGTCACGTAGCCTCTCTGTGATGCCTGTATCTGCTGGCTTATAGACTGCTTGGGTATCTAAATATCTAATGCCATCTGGTCAGTTTTAGCGATGGTAAAAATGAAGCCGGTGATCTTCCTGCCTTGCCTACGTGGCTCGGCTGTTACAGCTAGGTCGGTGCCCGTATTCAGCTCCTTCAGAGCCGGTTCTAGCACCCAACGGCGCATGTCTTTCACGTTAGGATATTTTTCGCCCAGATCGAGCATTTGCCGTAGCTGATCGAGGGTGCACTCTCGCTGGCCAAGCTTGAAAAATTGCCCCATTAATTCGTATAAACGGATGGCGTAAAAGCTGGATAAGTTGCCGATCTGCTTAAGCTGGTAGGTAGTAAATTCTTTGTTCAGCATCGTCAGGTGCGGCAACACGGTTGGTGAGAAGCCGAGTTCGACGCAGCCCTGGCCCTGCTTGTACTTCACATGAAAAACCCAGCGCATACGCTCAACTATTTTGCCTTTCGCGTAGCGGCGAATATCTCGCTCAAACAGCCGAGTAGCGGCATCGTTTAGAGCTTCATATGCGTTGTCCACGTCGAGTCCGAAGACTTCAGCAAATGAATCCGCCCGGATCGTGAAGTATCCATCTTTGGGTAGTGGCTTCCGA
Organism: Pseudomonas sp. FSL R10-0399; assembly: GCF_009600165.1. Classification (NCBI taxonomy): domain Bacteria; kingdom Pseudomonadati; phylum Pseudomonadota; class Gammaproteobacteria; order Pseudomonadales; family Pseudomonadaceae; genus Pseudomonas; species Pseudomonas sp. FSL R10-0399. The sequence continues at coordinate 7,760 of NZ_WIWK01000156.1, read as the reverse complement.
GGATCGATCATCGATGCAGCAGCCAATATCAAGCGCTTCTCATTTAGAGTCAGCGTATGCGATGACTCAATCAGTCTGTTTGACTGAGTAACCTTGTTATCGACGAGCTCCATCATTTCCCCCTTACCCGGAATCTCTCCCTGTTTGGTTTTGATTGGGGAGAGGGAGTAACTTAGCACACTCTCCCTGTTTTGTGGACGACACCCGGAATCTCTCCCCCTTCAACCCGGAATCTCTCCCCCTTCAACCCGGAATCTCTCCCCCTTCAACCCGGAATCTCTCCCTGAACTTCTCGTTTTACCCTTTAAAATCAATGGGTTGCAGCTCCGAAAACAAGGAAAAACAAGAAAAACAAGTTTTAAAAGGGCGGAGGGGGGGCAAAAATCTGATCTGAGCCTTAAGAGCGGCAGCCCTCCAGTCGCTGTGCGCCGGCCACTTCCGAGCACGGCCATAACTACACATGCGGCTGCTTCGCTCCTTCGCGCTGCTACCTACGGTCTGCGCGCTGTGCTTGCTAGCCATCGGGGTGTCGCTGGTCAGTGGCGGAACGCCGCTGGCTGGTACCCCCTAACAAGCACAGGGTGTCAGTCACCTGATACCAGACGTTTGAATGCTTCTTAGCCTTGCCCCTGCTCTTGCTCTTGCTCTTGCCTTCTAGGGTCATAACACGCTCTGGATCTATCCCAGCGAGTAGGGGCCCCCACTCTGGGGGTCGAGCTGGTGAGCGTAGCGAATGCTTTTCGCTTTTTATCCATTATATTAATCGTGCCGAATACATCGCTATTGTTTATGTGCAGGGATATGCCGAACGCATATACATATATACCGCGGCTGTGCTCGGTTGTGATTTAAGTGTGCTTGTCATATTGAGCTTAGCCCACTTTATGAAACCTTCTATCACCGTTATGTTAGATATCGCATCTGGAACGCATATTGGACCACTCTTATTTAAGTAATTAGTATTATACGCATCCGCAAATGTCCAAGCGTCTCGCCAACTTGTGAACTGCACACTGCAGATCATGGCAAGAGCTACATCTTCTTCGCTGGATTTTTTAGACAAGCTGCTCGTTTTCTTACAAGTATCCACGAGACCTTGTCCTGTGGACCAGGGGAAATCTTCTGCAAACGCTGGAATATGACTTACCAGCAATGAGCCTAATAGTGCTAGTTTTTGTATTTTTTTCATTCGTCTTGCGCCTCTATTTTTTTGGATTCGGCAAAATGGTTGGCGGTGCGTATAGTCTGCCAGAATCAGCCAAAATGGCTGATTTCTAAGGCTGAGGAGGATTTTATGCTAGGGAAATTGTGGGCCATTTCAAAAAAAACCGTATGGATTATTCTTCTATTTTGCTCAATCGCAATCGCTGGTTCAGTAGGTAAACAATTGGCTAAGGCGTGGATGACAAAATCGGACACGGAAAAGCTGACAAATGTTATTTCTGAATCTGTTAAGACGATCAATTCCCAATCGCCGAAACAGCTGGATCCTATTACACGGATTGACAGAACCGAGGCAGTCGATGGGTATAAAGTCAGGGCATATTATACTTTGATTAACTATCAGATGTATGCTCAAGGATTTAAATTGGCGAAACTGAAGGAAGTTACTGTTAAGAAGCTCTGCACAAATAAAGCCCAATACTCTAATTTGCAATTGGGTTTAGTTTGGGAGTATGTCTATAAGCAGGAAAATGGCGCAGAGGTTGGTAGGTTTAAAATCGGTAAGGCGGACTGCTTAGGTAATAATTAGTTTGTAATCTAATCAAATGATATGGTTGGTTTTACTAAACGTTTAAAAGTATCAGATCCTTGCCCATCCTCTCCTAGCACAGCCAATCGTTCTGCGGGTCGAGTCAAGAAACCATCGAGCAATGAGAGTAGGGCCGCGCGTTTTTCGGTGGACTGGGTTTGTTGATGCAATACCGCCGCTCCGACCAAAACCTTAACCCTGTCTTCTGCCTTTTTGGCTGTGGCTTTTTGGCGTGCTTCTGCCTGCTGAATCTTGGCTGTGAGTTGGTCACGCTTTCGTTTCAGATCATCTAAATCAGCCATTTAGGTTTTGCCTTTGCTTGTGTAGGTTTTGGCCATTCTACGCTAGAGTATTGGCGTACACACTATTACCCAGAAAGAAGAGAAGGGCGCACTTACGCAAACTACGTTTGCAGGCGGTCGGCAAGCCGACAAATCAAAATCAGATCAACCGAAAATTGAGAATCCAAAACCGTGGCGCTCTACTCAGCATCCGTTAAACCCGTCAGCCGAGGCAGTGGCGGAACGGCCACTGCTTCGGCTGACGGGTTTAACGGATGCTGAGTAGAGCGCCACGGTTTTGGATTCTCAATTTTCGGTTGATCTGATTTTGATTTGTCGGCTTGCCGACCGCCTGCAAACGTAGTTTGCGTAAGTGCGCCCTTCTCTTCTTTCTGGGTAATAGTGTGTACGCCAATACTCTAGCGTAGAATGGCCAAAACCTACACAAGCAAAGGCAAAACCTAAATGGCTGATTTAGATGATCTGAAACGAAAGCGTGACCAACTCACAGCCAAGATTCAGCAGGCAGAAGCACGCCAAAAAGCCACAGCCAAAAAGGCAGAAGACAGGGTTAAGGTTTTGGTCGGAGCGGCGGTATTGCATCAACAAACCCAGTCCACCGAAAAACGCGCGGCCCTACTCTCATTGCTCGATGGTTTCTTGACTCGACCCGCAGAACGATTGGCTGTGCTAGGAGAGGATGGGCAAGGATCTGATACATTTAAACGTTTAGTAAAACCAACCATATCATTTGATTAGATTACAAACTAATTATTACCTAAGCAGTCCGCCTTACCGATTTTAAACCTACCAACCTCTGCGCCATTTTCCTGCTTATAGACATACTCCCAAACTAAACCCAATTGCAAATTAGAGTATTGGGCTTTATTTGTGCAGAGCTTCTTAACAGTAACTTCCTTCAGTTTCGCCAATTTAAATCCTTGAGCATACATCTGATAGTTAATCAAAGTATAATATGCCCTGACTTTATACCCATCGACTGCCTCGGTTCTGTCAATCCGTGTAATAGGATCCAGCTGTTTCGGCGATTGGGAATTGATCGTCTTAACAGATTCAGAAATAACATTTGTCAGCTTTTCCGTGTCCGATTTTGTCATCCACGCCTTAGCCAATTGTTTACCTACTGAACCAGCGATTGCGATTGAGCAAAATAGAAGAATAATCCATACGGTTTTTTTTGAAATGGCCCACAATTTCCCTAGCATAAAATCCTCCTCAGCCTTAGAAATCAGCCATTTTGGCTGATTCTGGCAGACTATACGCACCGCCAACCATTTTGCCGAATCCAAAAAAATAGAGGCGCAAGACGAATGAAAAAAATACAAAAACTAGCACTATTAGGCTCATTGCTGGTAAGTCATATTCCAGCGTTTGCAGAAGATTTCCCCTGGTCCACAGGACAAGGTCTCGTGGATACTTGTAAGAAAACGAGCAGCTTGTCTAAAAAATCCAGCGAAGAAGATGTAGCTCTTGCCATGATCTGCAGTGTGCAGTTCACAAGTTGGCGAGACGCTTGGACATTTGCGGATGCGTATAATACTAATTACTTAAATAAGAGTGGTCCAATATGCGTTCCAGATGCGATATCTAACATAACGGTGATAGAAGGTTTCATAAAGTGGGCTAAGCTCAATATGACAAGCACACTTAAATCACAACCGAGCACAGCCGCGGTATATATGTATATGCGTTCGGCATATCCCTGCACATAAACAATAGCGATGTATTCGGCACGATTAATATAATGGATAAAAAGCGAAAAGCATTCGCTACGCTCACCAGCTCGACCCCCAGAGTGGGGGCCCCTACTCGCTGGGATAGATCCAGAGCGTGTTATGACCCTAGAAGGCAAGAGCAAGAGCAAGAGCAGGGGCAAGGCTAAGAAGCATTCAAACGTCTGGTATCAGGTGACTGACACCCTGTGCTTGTTAGGGGGTACCAGCCAGCGGCGTTCCGCCACTGACCAGCGACACCCCGATGGCTAGCAAGCACAGCGCGCAGACCGTAGGTAGCAGCGCGAAGGAGCGAAGCAGCCGCATGTGTAGTTATGGCCGTGCTCGGAAGTGGCCGGCGCACAGCGACTGGAGGGCTGCCGCTCTTAAGGCTCAGATCAGATTTTTGCCCCCCCTCCGCCCTTTTAAAACTTGTTTTTCTTGTTTTTCCTTGTTTTCGGAGCTGCAACCCATTGATTTTAAAGGGTAAAACGAGAAGTTCAGGGAGAGATTCCGGGTTGAAGGGGGAGAGATTCCGGGTTGAAGGGGGAGAGATTCCGGGTTGAAGGGGGAGAGATTCCGGGTGTCGTCCACAAAACAGGGAGAGTGTGCTAAGTTACTCCCTCTCCCCAATCAAAACCAAACAGGGAGAGATTCCGGGTAAGGGGGAAATGATGGAGCTCGTCGATAACAAGGTTACTCAGTCAAACAGACTGATTGAGTCATCGCATACGCTGACTCTAAATGAGAAGCGCTTGATATTGGCTGCTGCATCGATGATCGATCCTCGGAAGCCACTACCCAAAGATGGATACTTCACGATCCGGGCGGATTCATTTGCTGAAGTCTTCGGACTCGACGTGGACAACGCATATGAAGCTCTAAACGATGCCGCTACTCGGCTGTTTGAGCGAGATATTCGCCGCTACGCGAAAGGCAAAATAGTTGAGCGTATGCGCTGGGTTTTTCATGTGAAGTACAAGCAGGGCCAGGGCTGCGTCGAACTCGGCTTCTCACCAACCGTGTTGCCGCACCTGACGATGCTGAACAAAGAATTTACTACCTACCAGCTTAAGCAGATCGGCAACTTATCCAGCTTTTACGCCATCCGTTTATACGAATTAATGGGGCAATTTTTCAAGCTTGGCCAGCGAGAGTGCACCCTCGATCAGCTACGGCAAATGCTCGATCTGGGCGAAAAATATCCTAACGTGAAAGACATGCGCCGTTGGGTGCTAGAACCGGCTCTGAAGGAGCTGAATACGGGCACCGACCTAGCTGTAACAGCCGAGCCACGTAGGCAAGGCAGGAAGATCACCGGCTTCATTTTTACCATCGCTAAAACTGACCAGATGGCATTAGATATTTAGATACCCAAGCAGTCTATAAGCCAGCAGATACAGGCATCACAGAGAGGCTACGTGACGGCCATTGCTGGTCGGCAGCTCCCTATGTAGATACTCTTGTCTTTTCGTAGTGCAGTCGGAAGCGTCACATGAAGTGGTGGGATCTAGAAATTGATGGAAGAACGCTTTCGATGGCACACCTGCATCCATTTGATGAGGTGTATCAGGTAAACGGGCAAGCATTAACTGTGAAATTTGACTTCGGATTTCACTGCTTTACTGACGACAAAGGCAATGGAAAGCTTCTGAAGTATGGCAACGAAAAAAGATACTTTTGCGCTGATCGTTACCATTGCAGCACCCAAATTACAGAGTACATACAGAAGCGATTTTTCGCCGGTCTAGTGGTTCCCTACTATGTCGAAAACAACCAGCGCTATTTCTGTATGGACCTGCATGACTACGCAATTTTCTTCTCCATAAGAAAACCAAACGGCACTACCAATCTTTTGAAGGTAAGGATTATCTCAGCCTACGAGGTTGACCAATGGGGTCGTGGGATGCTCCCGAAGGGTAGGCCTCATAACGTTCGTTACGTATTAGAAATGCGAAACTCCGGAAAATCGGTTTAACGCCACGCAGCAAAAAGCCCCAGTGCTTTCGCATTGGGGCTTCTTGTAAATCTCTATATCGGCCTATTCTTTCAGCTTTCGCTTATCCCGCTCACTGGCTAGGGGGCTTACGCCCGAAATCAGCACCCCTTGTTTCCAAGGTTCCGGTCTGTACTGATGTAGTCAGTTTAGCAACTGCTAAGCACTTATTCAACGAATCGTTGACTACGCTCAGTCTTAACGTAATCAGCCAGTACGCATCAGTACCCCTGCAGAATCATATATTGCCCCTCTGTGCCCCAGCCCCCGGTGCTTTTGTTCGCTTTGACATCGATCTTTGCGCACAGCCTATTACTAGGCCCACACTGAACAAGCTGAATCTTGCCTCCTCTCGCTTCCAGGGCAGCCGCATTGGCCCGCAAATCCGCGATTTCGTTGGGGCTGGGTACCAGAAGCATGGACAACCCCACGATGGAGGCCAGCAGCACGCAACTAGTCGAAACCCAAATTGCGGCCCACTTCCAGCTGATCGAGCTTGCTGCTTGGTGCAGGCTTTCTTCCGCCTGCTCAGCACGCGCTGTAACGCCCTGTAGCGCCTTTACAGCTGGTGTAACTGAATCGGACAGAGTGGACTGGGTTTGCTGCTGGACGTTTGCTAGCGCGGCCTGAACCGCCTTCTCGACCGCGATCCGCGTGGCCTTCTCGATGATAAGCGCCGATGCGTGACCCGCTTTGTTCATCTCTTCAACGGCTGTACCAGCTCGGGCTATGACCGCATTCAGTGCAACCTGTCGATCCTCTAGATTTTTCAGTGCCTCACTGACAGCTTGCTGCTGCTCTTGGGCTACTGCCATCAGGCCAAATAGCTCCTGCTCACTGATGCTCAAATTCTTCCCCTCACATGCCGAAGTCAGGACCGCCACGGCCTTTGCTTGGGCCTTTATCGTGGCTTAACTGGTCTTTTTCGAATCGTTTTAAGGCCGCTTTGGCCTGCTCTTGCCGTTCGAGTGCGGCGCGCTCCAGGGCAACTCTGTGCAACTCGTTGGCCATGCGTTCGCGCTCCGCATCAATACGGGCGTTGAAGTCTTGGTTTTGCTGGAAACGAGCCTTGAAAGCGGCCATTCCATCAGCGGCGGTTTTAGCCACTTGTTCGCGTGCATCCCGCTCTGCACGGGCTTTTTCAAAGTTGAAAATCTGTGCCGACACCATGCCCAACTCAGCCCGGTCGGTCACCAGTTCACGGGTATGGTCATTCGCTGCAGCTCGATCCAGAGCGCCCAACGGCGCCCGGCCTTTACGGGCCGACTCGCGCCTGATCTGCGTCACCCTTGGGCCTTCGTGAAGGGTTGCCGGCCGATCCAGCTCCGCAGCTCGATCCATGTCGCCGGCATCGAGCGCAGCGGCGCGCTGCTCAATCAAAGAACGCCGATCCACCCGCGCCTCAAGCCCGGCGCGCTCCAGTGATTGGTTGGTTCGACCCTCGATCATGGCCCGTATCCACTCCACCTCTTGCGGGCCGCGCTTCACATCGTCCAGTTCGCGGGTCTTCTCGCCCAACTGGCCCGACGCATCAAGGCGGCGCGTGGTCATCAATATATGGACGTGGTGATTACGGTTGTCGCCCTCTCGGTCGGGCTGGTGAACGGCAAGCGTTCCCGCTGTGCCGTAGCGATCGGCCAAGCCCTGGGCAATCGACTTGGCCAGCTCTCGGCGTTGTACCTGGTCAAGTTCGTGAGGCAGTGCGACCAGTACTTCCCGGGCCACTCGGGCGTTCTTACGAACCTCGGCGGCTTCGGCCTTGTTCCACAGTTCAGAACCTGACTGTGGAGCCATACCGACCGGAGCAAATGACTCGACGTGATCCACGCCGGAACGGCGGGTGTAGTCGTGAATTTCGCCGGTACGCTCGTCGGTGATTCGCTCTGCATTCCGATACGCTGCGGCGGCAGTGGCGGAACGGCCACTGCTTCGGCTGACGGGTTTAACGGATGCTGAGTAGAGCGCCACGGTTTTGGATTCTCAATTTTCGGTTGATC
>NZ_WIWK01000155.1:0-11153 GCF_009600165.1 Pseudomonas sp. FSL R10-0399 | reverse complement strand
CTGAGTTCGTGATAGGACATAGTGGCAGCACCGTACCGGAAAGGTCAGGTGTTGCACTCAGTTTTTGCGGCCGCCCATTGTAAAAGCCAAGTATGGCTCTGTGTTTGACAATAATTTTGCCCTGTACGGTGTGGACACCTCTTTTTTTGCACGTTTAAACAACTTAGGTCTAGTCGAAAAACTTCAATCCATCCCGGGATTTGAGCACTCTTTATCTCGACTTGAAATAGAATCAAAAGAAGTAACCGTATTTAGAGAGGCCGAAAGAAGTTACGACTTGGGGTTAATGTTACGGCACTACCCCTCCATCAAAATAATTGGTATAGCAACAAAACAAATTTTGTTATGGCCCTTGGGCAAGAATAAAATAAAAATATCAAAAGTTCTGCATTCATTTTTTACAGGCTGTCATGCACGGTGCAAAATAGCAGAGATAGACGTCAATGTTAAAGGGAAGGCAAGGTAAATATACCCATGATAATCCCACGACATTTGTATGTTGCTATTGGCAAAAGTATGCTCGGCCGCTACGCAGTCTATGCGGCAAACCTAGCCTCAATGATGTTACTGGCTAGGCTTTTTACGCCTGATCTATTTGGAACCGTGGCCTCAATCATGGTGTTTTTCCTTTTTTTTCAACTAATGTCGGAAGCGGGCTTAGGACCTGCGATAATCAACCAGGAGAAAATTGATGAACGCGACCGAAACGGTCTATTTGGGCTAACACTCGTAGGCGGCATTGTTTGCGGCGGTTTTTTTTATCTTTTAACTCCTGTATTTCTTCAATTTTACAAATTACCTCGAGTTGATGAAGTAGTTCCTTATGTCGCTGTTGCGCTTGTTTTTTTCTCGGCTTCAATTTTGCCAAGTGCATTTCTACAACGCGACCAAGCATTTTTTCGCATTGCCAATGCAGGACTCACTGCAGAAATAATATCTACCGCGGCAACCGTTGTACTGACACGCTGGATTGATCCACTACACGCATTGGCCGCAAAGACGACATTCAGTGCTGCAAGTAACTTCCTGGTTCTTTATTACTTTTCAGGTTCAACTGAATTTGGGCGTCCGCGAGCAGGGAGTAAATTCTCCGCGATCAAGCCACTCCTTTTATTTTCGGCATACCAATTCGGCTTCAATTTTATAAATTATTTCTCTCGAAACCTCGACAATATTTTGGTAGGTAAATATTTAGGGGCTTCATCACTAGGCGTTTATGACAAGGCTTATCAGCTAATGCGCTATCCGCTTATGCTGCTCACTTTCGCCATGACACCCGCGATACAGCCTGTCATTCGTAAGTACTCCGGAGACAAGGAAAAAGTAGAGGCTATCCATCGTGACTTCACCTTCAAGCTTTCAATAGTAGGGGCCGTCGCGGGAGCAGGCATATTTTTTCTAGCCCCACTTATAGTGCATTTGATGCTGGGTTCACAGTGGGATGCCGTAATACCTATTGTCCAAGTGCTAGCCATTGCAATCCCTGTTCAAGTAGTACTCTCTACAAGCGGCAGTTTCTTCCAGGCAATGAACAGCGCCAACATGCTTTTTTACAGTGGCTTCTTGTCTGCAATCATCACAATTTCCGCTATTGCCTGGGGTATCTACCAACGCGACATGATCGAATTGGCATGGGCATTAGTTATCGCCTTCCATATAAATTTTATCCAGGCTTACTATATTTTGTACCGCAAGGTTTTTGAAAAAAGCCTGTCAGCTTTCTTAGTGAAAATGATACCCGCAACACTCGTAATTTCGGCGATGGTTGTATGGCACTGACACCTGCCCACAACTTGCACTCAGCGGCAAGGCTATGGACATTAAATTTTAACGAAAGCCCTTCAGTAGGCCATCATGCCGAATACAATGAATAACGACTCTAAAACCCGAGCAGACACTATTTCTAGCGACACGCCAGTAGTCAGTATTATTCTTCCGACCTATAACCGTGCCAAATATTTAGCGACTGCAATTCATAGCGTTTTGGCACAAAAAGTCAGCTTCCCCATTGAAATAATTGTCGTGGATGACAACTCGACTGATGACACAGCACAAGTGGTTACCGACATTGGTGATTCCCGAGTAAAATATATTCCTCTGAAAGAACGCCACGGCGGTGGTGGCGCAAGAAACAAAGGAATCGAATACTCCACAGGTAAATACATTGGATTCATCGACAGCGATGTAACCTGGCTACCACTAAAACTTGAAAAACAAATAGCCGAACTCGAATCAAACCCAAAATACGCTTGCACTTACTCGACTTTCTATAAAATATCACCCAGCGGTGAAAAGGTCGTCCAACCCAAGAACACATACAGCGGCTGGGTTAATGAAAAGCTACTGCTATCAAATTTTATAGATATGCCCACCGTAATAATCAGACGCGACGCTATTGATAAAGTCGGAGGCTTTGACGAAAAACTTCCACGCTTCCAAGACTGGGAGCTTTTCTTAAGAGTTTCAAAAGAATATAAAATTCATTGTTTCGAAGAACCTACAATTGAGTCCCTAGACCTCCCCGACTCAATTTCAAGGAACGACCTAGCGCGAGATGAAGCGCTTAAACACATATACGAAAAACACGGCGCTGAGTTCAAGAAAGATGCCGTACCGCACAAACAAATACTTCTAAAACTCGCCAATGCCAACTTTATACTTGGCAAAAAGCAGGCAGGAGTCGCTTATCTACGCCAAGCAAAAGATATGCTAACCCCCCTAGAGTTAATTTCTTACAGCATATTTAGCAAGCTACCAAAGACGCTAATTATTAATTTAAACAAGCTAAAGAAAAGGTTATAAAAATATAACCATGCGTAAACACATCAAAATAAAGCCAATAGCTCCATTTTCATCATTCGTTGGCATATGGCTATTCGTACTACTGCTATACGCACTCAATGCAAGCGAGATATTAATATATGATACTCTTACAGCACTCGGCACAACACTTACAATACTAATACCTTTTGCAGCCGCTTACTTTTTAATGTTTCTTATTCGATCAATAATCGTAAGTAAAAACTCACTCAAAATAAAATCATCAGTTGCACGAGAAGATAACAGAAAGGCAATCTCACAGAGAGTAACCTTTATGACCTATCTATTTTTACTCATATTAATGGTTGAAATCGCGATAGAAGGATACATACCACTAATTTCAATGCTACTAGGTAAAGTTATTTCACAATTCGAATTTGGCATTGCCAGTGTACACGGATTTCTTCTTGCTCTAGGCGCAATCAACATCACGGCAAGCTACTATATCTATCTAAAATACGGAGACAAAAAATTCCTCTACTACGTATTTTTATATTTAGCTGTATTTGCATTGCTAGTAACTCGGAAGATGATGGTTGTATCCATGATCCAAATGTTTTTCGTATATGTATGCCTAAGAGGTAGACCGCCGCTTAGAAAAATATACTTATTCGTTTTTCTGGCGATTCTGGGAGCCGTTGTCTTTGGGTTAGTAGGTGACATCAGAACTGGCAGGGAATTATTTATTTCTCTATCTCGCCCAAGCTTTGACTACCCCGACTGGCTTCCCTCTGGTTTTATGTGGGTTTATATTTATATAACAACACCACTCTTAAACCTAACGAGTGCGATATACACCATGACAACGTACAGTTACGACCTGCAGTTTGCCTGCTCAATGTTACCTGGCGTTATAAGGGGGACCATCGGATGCGTTGGTGCGGGTTCAGGATTTGACAATGAGTATCAGGTTTCCGGAGCATTCAACGTTGCAACAGGTTATATAGCACTGTACACATCATGGGGAATTGCCGGCATTGTTACATTTAGTGCATTACATGGAGGTGCGGCATATGCATTTTTCGCACGAACCAAGCCCACCGTAAAAAGCATTTTAAGTTATTCTGTCTTTATGCAAATAACCATACTACTGATTTTTTCTAATGGATTCTTTAATTTAAACGTTGTTGCTCAATTTCTAATTTTGTCGTTTTGTTTTAGACGGTGCGAAACCCTAAAACCAAACGTTTACTAAACTTATATTTATGACAGAGTGACAACAACCAATGAAAAGCACAGTAATATTTGGTGGAACGGGGTTTATTGGTGTTTTTTTTGCACAGCATCTACTAAATAAAGGAGAAGCTGACAAAGTTTATCTGTATGACCAAGAACCAATAAATTTAAAGACGAGCACGTTCAGAAAACAACTAGTCGCCTGGCTGCAATGCAGTACCGCCGCTCTAGTGGTCACTCGACTCCCATCGCCGCCTCATGCTCCGGCAACGACTACAGGTGCTTGCAACGCCCTAGAATTATCAGGCCAGCGCAATCCCGGCCGATGATACTATTGCGCCACTACCTATTGAATGAATGTTTTTTATACGTTGGTCGCGCAGACTTATTCGGTACTTGGCTGGCAGGCTTTGCGCCATGTGTACTGCAGTTGCAAGATCGCCGCTTTGGCCATCTCTTGTTCCGCCAACCTCGAGGGTTGCTCCAGTGCCTCGAGCAATGCCTGGCTGGGTGCATCCATAAGCCTGAGGCTTTGCTCGCTTGGCCCGCCTTGCTTAAAGGCACCCGCCAGGCAACGCAAATAGCGATCACGCGCAAGCGCCAGGGCTCCCTGGCTGTTTGCGAGGCAGGCGCGCAGTTCGAGCAACTCATCGCCAAGGTCCAAACCTTGCAGGCCACGCGACCAGTGGCTGGTGCCGGTAGCAAACGCTGCGGTGTAGCGTGACAGCCGGATCAAGCGGTCTGCCATGCGCCCGCCAAACCAGCTTTCGGCTTGCTCAAGCGGGCGTACGGTCAGTTGAGCCAGGTCAAACAGCAGGGCTTTGTACATGCGCCGATAATGGCGCTCGCCGGGGTTGAGTTGTATCAGGCGGAACACCAGCACGGCGATGCCGCTGCCCATCAGGGTGGCTACGGCGCTATTGAGGAAGGCGGCGAAGTCGTAGGTCATCAGGTTGCTGGGCCCGATGTTGTTGACAAAGAAGATGCAGAACGCCGAAGCGGTGGCCGCCAATGCTGGCCGGCTCATGCATAACGAGGCCAGAAACAACGGTATGCCCAGGCACAGGCCAAGCATGGCGAAGCTGTCAAAGGCGGGCAGCAGGCCAAAATGCACCACCCCGGCCACCGGAATTGACAGGGCGATGCCTTTTAAAAAGTTAAGGCTGGATTCAGAAGGGTTTTCTCTGGCGGCAAACAGGCTCAATACCACGCCGCAGATTGATATTGCGCCCAGGCCCGACGGCCAGGCCGTGTACATCCAGAACGCCGCCACAGCCAAAAAAGCCACGGCGCAACGCAACCCGGCGAGCACGCCCTGTTCAATGTCTTTGTGCCACGACATGGCGCCCGGCGCACCTGGCGGCACTCTTCCCTGCTCCAGGGCCTGAAGTGTCAGCGCGCTCTGCTCAATCAAGCGCAACAACTGCGCCAGCGCCAACAAGCAAAAATGTGCCTCCTGGCCCAAGGATTGATCCTCGAGCGCCAGCCTGATGTGTTGGGCCAGCGCGGGCAGGTCCTGTAGGTGCGCTTGCTGCAATGCCGCCGCCACTTGCTCGATCAACGGCATGACACGCGCAGCCTCATCGAGCATCAACCGTTGGCGTGCCACCGCCCTGGCTGCACGCAACACACTGAGCAGATCCCGGCTGAGCACACGCAATGCTTGAGAGCGGCGCCGCCCTGCCGGGCCTTCAAAGCGGGCGCTGGCATGCTGATTATCGACCGCTACCAGTCGCCCCAAGGCAACCAGCATGCCTTTACGTTGATCCGTGCCCAGCAGTTCTGCCGCCGCGGCTTCAAGCCCGGCCAACCAGGCCGCTCGCCCTTGAGCCGACAGCGCCTGCTCGGCGTGACGGGGCCACAAAACGGTACTCGCCACGGACGCGCAAATAATCCCTAGGCTGATCTCTATGCACCGCGCAGTCGCATGGTCGAACACCGCCAGCGGGTCCGAGACCGCTGGCAGTGCAATGATCGCGGTGGTATAGCCTGCCAATACAAAGCCATAGGCGGCATGGCTGCGTAACAGTGAGGCGCCAGTGGTGCACAGCGCCAACCACGTTGCCATGGCCAACAGAAACAGCAAGGGCGACTGGCCAAACACGGCAATCAGCGCAACCGAAGCCACGCCCCCTACCAGCGTGCCGACCAAGCGGTATGCGCCCTTGCCCAACACCATCCCGCTGGTGAACTGACCCACGATAAACACCGTCGTCAGCGCCCATTGCGGTTGTTCCAGATCGAAGATCAACGCCAGATACAGCGCCACCGCGCCGGCGATGATATTGCGCAGGGCGAACAGCAAGTCGCTGCGCGAAGGTGCGAGGATGGCCTGCCAAAAATCTGATAACGGTATGGAGGGTGGCTTCATGGCTATGGGATAGGTAGCAGGCTAATCGTTAGGATAGTATCTATCTCCATTAGAAAATCCAATTCTGATCTTGGCTGCGTACTGTCTGCGACTTGGCCATGACAGCTTAGCCCAAGGTCTGAACAGCCCGTTTTAGCCTGGCTAAGGTTTAATTCGGGGCAAAACTGTCCTCAACCGGGGCCCCACCGCAGCGATCACTCACAGTCGGAATGGGCAGAAATCGCAATGGATCCTAAAAGACAACGGTTTTGAAAATCGCAGCTAGACTACAGCCGCTCATTTTTAGTTATGCAGTCAACATGAGCCTTCAGACATACCACACGTGGGGGTTGACTATGAAAGCAGCTGTTGTCGCAAAGAATAAGACCGTCGTCATTGAAGACAAAAAATTACGCCCTTTAGAATATGGAGAGGCCTTATTAAAAATGGAATGCTGCGGTGTATGCCACACCGACCTGCATGTAAAGAATGCAGATTTCGGTGATGTATCCGGCATAACGCTTGGGCATGAAGGCATCGGTGTTGTAACTGAAGTAGCGGATGGTGTTACATCACTTAAAGTTGGCGATCGCGCCAGTGTCGCGTGGTTTTTCCGCGGCTGTGGCAACTGCGAATACTGTAACAGCGGCAAAGAAACTTTCTGCCGCACAGCCAAGAATGCGGGTTATACCGTCGACGGCGGTATGGCTGAAGAATGCATTGTCAGTGCTGATTACGCGGTCAAAGTTCCGGACGGTCTCGATTCAGCAGAAGCCAGTAGTATTACCTGCGCTGGCGTGACTACCTATAAGGCCATTAAAGTATCAGGTATAAAACCTGGCCAATGGCTGGCGATTTACGGCCTGGGCGGGCTGGGAAACCTGGCCCTGCAATATGCCAAGAATGTATTCAATGCCAAAGTGATCGCCATTGATGTCAATGACAAGCAACTGGCATTGGCGAAAGAGATGGGGGCAGATTTAACCCTTAATCCGAAGACAGACAATGTCGATGAGATCATTCAGAAAGAGTTGGGCGGCGCCCATGCGGCGGTCGTGACAGCCG
This sequence comes from Pseudomonas sp. FSL R10-0399, assembly GCF_009600165.1. Taxonomy (NCBI): domain Bacteria; kingdom Pseudomonadati; phylum Pseudomonadota; class Gammaproteobacteria; order Pseudomonadales; family Pseudomonadaceae; genus Pseudomonas; species Pseudomonas sp. FSL R10-0399. The sequence goes on along the minus strand of NZ_WIWK01000155.1, from coordinate 3,742 downwards.
TCGCCAAATCAGCCTTTAACTCTGCCGTCGCCAGTGTCCGCGCCGCAGGGCGTGTTGTGGCAGTGGGCCTGCCAGTTGAAACGATGGACCTGAGCATTCCGCGCCTGGTCCTGGACGGTATTGAGGTCGTTGGCTCACTGGTGGGGACTCGTGAAGACCTGAAAGAGGCCTTCCGTTTCGGCGCCGAAGGTAAAGTCGTACCAAAAGTGCAGATGCGTCCACTCGAAGATATCAATACGATTTTTGAAGAAATGGAGCAGGGTAAATTTACCGGCCGCATGGTCATTGATTTCAGCAAGAAGCATTAACCTGATGATCTTGCCCTTTTGGATGTCTTAGCGTGCTGCTTAATCCAGCGCGTAAAAGGGCAAGATCTTTTTATTGAGATATATACGTTAAATACATAACACGCAGCACGTTAATCACTGCCGATAAACCTCTCACACTTGTAAGTGACCAAGTTGGCCCCGCGATTTGGCATGGCATCCCCCAAACGGTCGCCTCTCTTTCGGGCATCGTTATTCGCAGGCGACTGTAGTCGCTGACGAGGAACGAAGGCTGCGATCGGCTACGATCGGCTGCGTGGTTTAACAGGGCCTCTTGGGTCAAGATCAAAAGATCGCGAGCAAGCTCGCTCCTACAGGGGTTTAAAAATAATCAGTTATTTTGTGTTTGAGAGGCGCTGTCGCGGTCATTAATACACAGTTCGAAGTCGTCGGACTCCATGCCGGGTTTTTCCGTAGTACGTAGCAATAGCAGGCGGTCATTGATTAACGACGTGATGTCGGCGCCGCCTGCGACGATGCGAAAGGTGGGGGGTCATAAGTGCTCCAGACGACAAAAGCACCGCACAAGGCAGGCCGTAAAGGGCAAAACGGCTGCATTGCGGGCAGTATGTATAGAACATGACCGCATGTCATACACTGCCAAGGAGTCGCTAGGTTTGGCTCTAAGGATGGAGTAGGATTAAAACCTACTCAGCCCGGGAGGCTTATCATGCGCAGCACTCAACAATTCAGTATCACTCTGCCCATTCAGATGGCAGAAGCGGTGAAAGCTAAAGTGGCTGCTGGTGAGTACGCTACTGAAAGCGAAGTCATTCGTGATGGCCTACGAGCGTTGATGGCCCGTGACCGCGCGCTGGAAAGCTGGCTGGTCGGCCAGGTAGCTCCCGCTTACGATGCCCTGAAAGCAGACCCTTCTCGTGCAGTAAGCATCGATGAAGTGCGTGCCCGGTTAGCAGCAGAGCATCAGAACGCAACGACCGAATCTTGATGGCGTATTCCATTGAGTATTCACCTGAAGCTTTGGAGCAATTGACGGCGCTCTACCGATTTATAGCCACGGCGGCGTCTCCAGTAGTTGCCAAACGCTACACCGACGCTATCGTGGCCTACTGCGAAGATTTACGAACGTTTCCCCTGCGAGGAAATCAACGCGACGATATACGCCCGGGTCTGCGTATAGCGAACTATCGCAAGCGGGCCGTGATTGCTTTTGCCGTTGATGGCAAGCAGGTTTTTATCATTGGCATTTATTACGGCGGGCAAGATTTTGAGACGGCTTTGCTATTCGAGTCCGATGATTAGCACACAACAAAAAAGCCCCGTAGACGTTAATCTACGGGGCTTTCGTATGTGGAGGCCGAAGCCGGAATCGAACCGGCGTGGGCGGATTTGCAAGCCGGGACTACATCCCTTTATCTGCGCACCCTGCAAGGTGTTTTGCGTTCCATTACTTTGTACTTCCCTGCATCCTGCAGCCCGCATTCCGCCTGGGTTAGGTCTTTGGTTATGGACCCAAAAACCATCATCCCTGCAGCTTTCTGATGACCGAAAAAAAACGGCAGAGCAATACGCCTAGCCGCCTAGCACCCCATGCTTGCAGTGGCATTGCAAACCCTTTAAACATGACTGCTATCTCTGGTGCTCGCTGCAATCGAATAGCCATAGATGCATATAGGTGCGTGAGAGAGTCACGCAAAAGTCACGCAGCCTATTTAACCCCCCTCCGGTGTCATGCCGCACCAACACAGACCCTCCTAATTCGTATCAAAACAGTCCCAAACGAATTTTATGCTCCACGATGATTGCCAGCTCACGACTAGGGTATTGAGCCTGCAGCCCCAAAGCCTTACACCCTAGGACATGACTGAAGGTTCTGGTATCCGTGAGTTCCTGAAAACGAAAACAATATCGGCACCGCACCTGAGAGCCGTCGAGTTCCCAATGCCTGCTCCAGATAACCAATGATTGATGATAGAGTTTTTGCCGCCGCCGGCCTTGGGGTAGAACGGCTCGATCAGGCCCAACAGACCAGTCCAGGGCACGACCTGATCCATTTCAATCAGGAAACGTTCACGGCGGGTCTGCTTACGTTTGCCTGCGTACTCGGCATCAGCGAAAGACATTTACTTCATCGTGGCTCAACCGCTCAGTTCATGGGACAGCCATATCTCACCAGACTTGGAAGTCTTTTTCAGAGATTCCTTAGCGATTCGCAATCTAAACATTTTAATAACGATGCTGTACTCGGAAACCTGGAAGAATATATAATACTCGAATTTATGCATGTTAAATTGCGCGTTAGACTAAGGAGTGTTTGAGTGGGAATCGGATCAGCATTGTACGAAGGACCAAAACGCCTGATTTTTAGCGCCCTAAATAGGGCCACGAAAACATCGCCCGCTACCCCGACCTACGTGCTGGGCTTCAGTAACTGGAAACAATATTTAAGGTCGTATTTCCCTGATAGAGATCTCTACTTTCTTCCCAAAGATATTACGTCTCAAGGCTTCGAGGAACTCTGGGCTCAAAAAATCCTAAAGCAATCGCGCGCAGAATTTTTTGTATGGGGTTACAAGGCACCCAGCTTCCTCCTTGATTTTGCGAAAGCCAACAACAAGCCTATCCGTTATGTCGAGGATGGCTTTATACGCTCAGTACAGTTGGGAGCCTCGCATGCGCCTGCGCGATCATTAACACTGGATGTACAGACCCCTTATTTCAACGCAAAACAGCCTTCTGATCTCGAAGATATTTTGAAACACTACGACTTCGCTGCCAACCCTGCTTTGATCGTAAGGGCTAAAAATGCTATTTCCGAGATGCTTCGCCTAGGTGTGAGCAAGTATAACTGCTCCTCTCCAGTGGACATGGAAGCGTTGTACGGCTCCAAATCCGGCAAGCGAGTGTTAGTTATCGGTCAGGTTGAGGACGATGCCTCTATCGTGATGGGCTGCGAAACCCCTTTCACTAATAACGCCCTAGTCAGGCTTGCAGTCGCTGAAAATCCGGATGCTCAAGTCATTTATAAACCCCATCCGGATGTAATGAGTGGTAAGCGTGCCTTACAGTCAAACCCGGCAGACGTTAAAAGCATCTGTTTAGTAGTAAAAAAAGACATTCCACTTCCGCTGTCATTTTACGAAGTGGATCACGTTTATACGATTACATCTCTTGCTGGTTTCGAAGCATTATTACGCGGAATAAAAGTTACCACAGTAGGCTGTCCGTTCTATTCTGGCTGGGGGGTTACAGATGATCGCCAATCAAACACACGGCGCGGACGCAAACTTTCGGTGCCAGAAATTTTTGCCGGCGCTTATTTATTATATGCGAAATATTTTGACCTCGCGTCCGGAAAGCAGATTGAGCATGAAGATGTAGGGCGGTTGCAGGATCTGAGTGCAACACGGTTATTGAATTGAAGCGGGAGCATCATGCCGCATCACCACGGCTTC
>NZ_WIWK01000154.1:0-11207 GCF_009600165.1 Pseudomonas sp. FSL R10-0399 | reverse complement strand
ACGACGATCAGCGGGTGGCGTTTGATCCGGCCCTGGCGCGGCTGGAGCTGGACACACTGGCGGACGTTCAAGGCACGCCGCACCCCGTGCAGCCATTGGCCGGGCACCTGGCGTATTTGATCTACACCTCGGGCTCCACCGGCCAACCTAAAGGCGTGGCGGTGGCCCGCGAGCCGATTGCGCGACATTGCCAGGGAATTATCGAGCTGTATGAGCTGAGCCCGGCGAGCCGTGAATTGCACTTTATGTCGTTCGCGTTCGACGGTGCCCAAGAACGCTGGCTCAGTGTGTTGTTGGCTGGTGGCAGCCTGGTGATTCGTGGCGACCACTTGTGGACCCCCGAGCAGACCTTGCAGGTGCTGCGTGAGCAGCAGGTGAATGTGGCGTGCTTCCCGCCGGTTTATCTGCAACAACTGGCCGAAGTGGCGCTGACCCAAGGGCCTCCGCCAGCGGTGCACACCTACTGCTTTGGCGGCGATGCGGTGCCGGATGCCAGCTTTGAACTGGTTAAACGCGCCTTGCAACCGCAGCGTCTGGTCAATGGCTACGGCCCGACAGAAACAGTGGTCACGCCGCTGCTGTGGCGCGCCGAGGTGACGCAGCAGTGTGACGCCGCCTACGCGCCGATTGGCCGCAGCGTGGCCGGGCGTGGTGTGTACGTGCTGGATGCGGACATGAACCCGTTGCCGGTGGGCGTCAGCGGCGAGTTGTACCTGGGCGGTGAGTGTCTGGCGCGTGGCTATCATCACCAGCCCGGTTTGAGTGCCGAGCGCTTTTTGCCGGACCCGTTCGATGCCAAGGGCGGGCGCATGTATCGCACCGGTGATCTGGTGCGCCAGCGCGAAGACGGCATAGTCGATTACTTGGGGCGTCTGGACCAACAAGTGAAGATCCGCGGTTTCCGCATCGAACTGGGCGAAATCGAAGCGCGCCTGCGCCAGTGCGAGGGGGTGCAGGACGCCGCAGTCAACGTCTTTGAGGGTGTCACCGGCAAGCAGTTGGTGGGCTATGTGGTTGCCGCGCCCGGTCAGAGCCTTGAGCGCGAGGTGAAAGAGCAGCTCCAGGCGCAACTGCCGGACTACATGGTGCCGTCGCAGATTGTGCAACTGGCTCGGTTGCCGCTGTCGGCCAACGGCAAACTGGATCGCCGCGCCTTGCCACAGCCCCAGCGCGCCCAAGACCATTACCGCGCGCCGCGCAATGCGCTGGAACAGGCCTTGGTGCAGATCTGGCAAGACGTGCTGGGCCTGGAGCAAGTCGGTATCGACGATAACTTTTTTGAGCTGGGCGGCGACTCGTTGCAGGTGTTGAAAGTCATCTCGCAGGTCCGTCATCAGGCGCATTTGGGCTTCAGCCTGAAACTGCGCGACCTGATGCAAAAGCCCTGCATCGCGCAACTGAGCGGTTATGAACCGCACATTGCGGCCTTTGCGCCGGACCCTTTGTTGGCGCTCAACAGCCGGGTCAGTGGCGTGCCGCCGTTGTTCTGCCTGCACGCGGGGTTTGGCACGGTGTTCGACTATGAACCGCTGGCCCGTAAATTGGACGGGCGCCGCAGCGTCTATGGAGTGCAGTGCCGAATGTTGCTGGATCCGGCATGGCAGGACGACTCATTGCAAACCATGGCCCAGGCCTACGCCGTGCATATCCGCCAGCAGCAGGCCCACGGCCCGTATCACCTGCTGGGCTGGTCGCTGGGCGGTGCGTTGACCTTGCTGGTGGCGCAAGAGCTGGAGGCCCAGGGCCAGGAAGTGGCGTTTGCCGGATTGGTCGACAGCTACGTGGCGGGTACGGCGCAAGCCAGTGACGGGCGTGAAGACCTACAAGACTTTTTGCGCTTTGTGTTGGGCGTGACGCAGGCCGAGGCGCAGACGCTGATGGCGGATGAGCAGCACAGCGCCGAGCAGGTGATTGAAGCAGCGCTGGCCACCCATGAACATGGCGTGTTAGGGGCGGCAGAACTGAGCCAGATCTTCGCCGTGGGTGCACGGCTCAAGCACTTGGCGTTGGCCCAGCGCTGCTTGCCGCAGACTCGGGTGCAGGCCCACCACTGGTGGGTGGCAGGCCGTGAAGACGAGCGCCGGGTGCACGCGGCGCAAATCGGCGCGGGCGCCAGCCATGAGGTGCTGAGTGGCGGCCATTACGAATTGATGCGCCATGCGCGATTGCTGGCACAACTGGATGACCTGTTGGCTGTGCAGCTTGATCTGGCTTGAACGGGGGCGGAGCAAAAGATCGTTATCAAATATGAACTAAGCGATTGATTTTAAAGAATCTGTAGGAGCGAGCTTGCTCGCGATCTTTTGATCTTGATCTGGTTTTTGATCTAAGAGGCCCCGTTAAACCACGCTGGCCGAACGCAGGTTTTGCGCAGAGGGTAACCAGGCAGGAAGCCGGGTTAGCCGCGACACGGCCATGGATGGCCGATCGCGGCGGGCCCACGGAGCAAGGCCTGTGGTGAGGGCATGCCGAGCCAGAGCGAGGCACCGAGGGGTTGGGGCAAAAACGTTTTGGTTACTTTGCCGCTTTTGCAAAGTGACGCGGCGTAAGGCCGGAACCCTAAGTGGCCGTTGCCGCAGCAACGGATATGTACTCAAGTCAAAAGCCCCTCACCCTAGCCCTCTCCCGAAGGAGAGGGAATCGATTGGGGGATGCTGAAGAAAATCGGCGGCCTGTTTGCTGCGCGACAGTTGGCGCCGACGACGGGCGGCCCCACTAACAGTTTGTTATTGAGGAAAGTAGAAATGTCGGTGTTGCCCGAACTGGAAGCATTTTTAGAATTGGCTGAATTCAGCCGCATGACCGGCAAGACCCAGCCCATGCATGCGCTGACCCCGGTCCAGGCCCGCAGCGAGTTCGAGCAAAGCGCCAGCGTGTTCGATGTGCCGTTGACGGCGGTGGACAGCTACGACGTGCGCATCCCGGCGCGTGATGGTTTCAGCGTGTCGGCGCGGCTTTATCGTCGTCCTGGCCTTGAGGTCGGGCCGTTGCCGGTGGTGGTTTATTTTCATGGCGGTGGCTATGTCATTGGCAGCCTCGACAGCCATGATTCGCTGTGCCGCCGGTTGGCGGCGGCCGGGGATTTTGCCTTGCTGGCGGTCAATTACCGGCTAGCCCCGGAGTGGGTGTTTCCCACCGCCGTGCATGACGCCTGCGATGCAGTGAACTGGCTGCTGCGTGAGGGCCGTCAACATGGGCTGGACGCCTCGCGGGTGGCCTTTGCCGGAGACAGTGCGGGCGGAACCTTGAGCACGGTGTTATCGATTCTCGCGGTGCAGGAACCGCAAGAAGTCGCCATCGTGCCCCGCGCTCAAGTGCTGCTGTATCCCGTAACCGATGGCAGCTGCAAGCGTGACTCCCATCAGCGTTACGCCGAGGGCTACCTGCTCGAAACCGCGACCATGGACTGGTTTTACGGGCATTACGCCAAGGGTGAACAGGCGCTGCAGGACTGGCGGATTTCGCCGTTACTGGCAACGGACGTCAGCGGCCTGGCCCCGGCGCTGGTGTACCTGGCTGGCTACGACCCGTTATATGACGAAGGCCTGGCGTACGCCCGCAAGCTTGAACAAGCCGGTAACGACGTGCTGTTGCTGGAAGAACCCGGCATGACCCACGACTTTATGCGCATGAGCGGCCTGCTGGAGCAAGTGCCGGAGATCCATGGGCGGGTGGCGGGTTGGCTGGATAAAAGGCTGGCAAAGTAACCCGTTGGAGCTGCCGCAGGCTGCGTCGCGGTCATTATGGTTTAGCGCGCAGACGCTTTTTTGAGTCGCCACGGTTTAAAGCTCAGCCACAAAAACACCCCTGGCATCTGTAGCGCAATCATTATCCCCAGCGACCACTGATAAGCCTCCAGAGGGTGTCCTTGTCCAGTTGACGGCCACAGGCTTAGCATTTCCCCCATCAGCCACTGCAAGATAAATGCGAGTACGAAAACCACCAGATTGAACGATGAACTGACCCGTCCTGCCAGTTCGGGAGATACCGATTGAGCGACTATCGCGTAGTTCATGGTGGTAGAGGTGCCGAAGAAGCTAAACCCCATAGCAATCAACAATGGCGATATGTGCAGCCCGCTGATCATTAGTGATTGAAACGAGATGAAGATTAGAACCCCGGTGCCGCACACCATGATGGGCTGTACACCAAAGCGCTGCAGGTAGTCGGTAATCGAGCCGAACACCAGCGAACCAGCCACCATGGCTACAGCGCCCCAGAGCAAAGTATTGGCCATGCTGGAATCGCTTAATTGAGCCACGTCCCTTAGCCATGGCCCCATCCAGAGCGACAGCACTGACATATAGATCGCATGGGCAAACACCGAGTACAACGCAAGACGCCAGAATACCCATGAGGAATAAAGAGTCCCCACGGCCTTGGACATTTCCGCGAGTGTGGTGTGCTTGGGTTTATAGGTGCGAGGTACGCTGAGATGAATGATCACACAGACGAATAGTGTGAGTAGAGCCAAAATCAAGAAAGCTTCTCGCCAAGAGATCCATTTCAGTAGCTCATGCAGCGGCGTGGTAGAAGCCATGGCACCCAAACCGCCTACTGACAACAGGCACGCAGTACTTAGCGGCAGACGTTCAACAGGCAGCCAGATAGCGCACGCTTTAATAGCACTCATCAGTGAACCGGCAACCCCTAGACCAATCAGGCCGCGTCCAATTATCAAGCCCAGTTCACTGTGGGAGACACTGAAAATTAGCGAACCCACTACAGCAAATAGCAGCATGGGGGCCTGCACGCTACGTGGACCGTAGCGGTCAAGCATTACACCGAGCGGGATCTGCGCCGCAGCAAATGTTAGAAAGTACACCCCCGTCAACAGGCCCAAGCTACTGGCCGGCAAGTGCAGCTCTTGTTCCAAATCCACGTAGATCAAGGCATTGACTGTGCGAAACAGGTACGACACGAAATGACCGAGGCCAAAGGGGATGAATATGGTCAGAAACAAATAAAAAAATGAATGTTTAGCTTCTTGGGCAGCCTTGTTGCAAGACTCGGTTTGCTCATTGTTCATGTCGCCAGAGCCTTATTTATGGAAAAGGTTGTGCGTATTTCACAACAGAAGCGTCCTCTGGCGTCTTCAAGCCACAGTTCATCGGGGCCGGGTCGCATTTCAGAGAACTTAACGTGACCAGCGCTCTTCAGTGCATTGATGATGCCGTCCAAGGACAAGGGGTTATCAAAATCAAGAAAAAGCGGTTTGGGTTCGGTGTCAATTTTGATAAAGGCGTAGCGGGGTAATCCTTGAGACACTGCCCAAGCTCGCCATTGCATCGTATATTCAAGTTCCTCGATTGTGCCCTTAGGCTCCGGTAGCTGCTCACGAGTGAATAGCCAGGAAGCGCGCTTATAGAGGGTACGACCTAACCAGATACGTCGGTACTCATGTTTGGCTACGGCGCTATCGGCTAGAGCAAAACCAATTCGATGTAAAGGAGTGGGGTACACACATAGCAAGTCTTCACTGAATTGGCCAAGGGTATCGACCACTTGCAGACGCCCATTCACAAACAAGACTTTTGCCCTGCCTGCGGCAAACTGTTGGTGCGGTTCGACGCAACCGCCCCCCGATGGCAACACCAGTTGCAAGTAAAATGGCTGCAATGGCCAGTCGATGTGCGAGCGTTGATAGCTGTCAGGCGAGTCCGCCAGTATCAGGCGAGGGCGCTGAAAAATAGTTTCCACCTGTTGGCAAATCTGGGAATTGTAGGGGCCGAATGGATCCGCAACGGGCTGGCTAAGGGTATGAACCGCGGGATGCACTTCTCCTACGATTATTTCGTAGTGGCCAAGATTGAAGGCCTCGATTGACGCGCTTGAGAGCAGTAGGTCCGGAGAGTGATAGTCACTGCCGAAAACGGTGAAATCTGAAACGTCCAAATCCTTGTTTAGCCGACTAATTAGATGGTCAATATCAGTCGCGCAAAGACGCACCTCGGATTGCGCTGGGAACTCTCGCAACAACTGCGTCCAGGCTGTTTCCAAGCGTTGGTTGAGATCTACGATGATACTAGTTTCGATCGCGGGTAGAAGAGGGGCCAAGGTATTGATTAGGTCAAGAAAATCTACTGTTCTGCAAGGGTTAATAGCTTGGCGCTGCTCCCATGCCTCGACGAAGACACTGTTAAGCTGGTGTGCAATGGCTTTGATCAGCCACTGATTTATGCGCATAAGCGGTGCGAGTTCTTTGTTGACTTGGTGGAATACTGTTTGGCCAAAACTGATGTTGATGTTTCTTGAGCAATCTTCGTAAATCGGATATCGGCCTACATACATGGTGCCAGACTCCCTACAGAGATCGACGCCCGCCTCGCCAAGCAATCGATTCAACTTTTCAAGAATTTCGGTTCGGCGTATCAGGTCGCCATTGGCATAGTCACAGCGTGCCTGTTCAAGTGCATGAAGGCGAGAATGCCACGCTTTTTGGAAGTCAGGAGACACCCCGGTTGTGGCCAGATAGTGTTGAAGTCGTACGATAGGGTTACGCTCGCGGGGCGAAATATCCCAGCCTCGACGCACAATCCGTTTATTAACTAAGTGATCCAGCAGATCGCGCAGAGTGTAGGGTGAGATATCTGAGCAGGCATTCAATATCTGCTTAAATGTAACGTCTTCTTTGTGTTGAGCGTTGATGGTGTGGAGTACTTGCGCAGTAAGGGGGGTAAGACGCTGGCTTTTATTTATTGGCATGAATAAGTGTTGTTCACGTAAATAGCAACTGGCATTAAGTTTCAAAGGCATGCAGTCGGTATTTGGGCATTGTTGATTGATCTGTTCAACCAGTCTCTGCATCACCCAGTTCTCGAAGAAAGTGTGGCGATCCTTAAGCCATGTAGTGTCATTTTGGGTCAGTTGTACATTGGCGATCTGCTGGTCTTTGAAGTGCCCCCAAGCCAAGGGTCCGAAAAAACTGGAGGTATCGTTTTTTGCGCAGAAACGTTGTGCATAGCTCCAGCCCAAACGTAGTTTCTGTTTTTTCCGTGAGTCACTTCTGCTGTGCCGATCCTTGATGAGTTCTTGGATGCGGGCCCGAGCCGATGGATTAGATATAAACAAGGCCTCGCTTACCGCGTCATCATCCAGGAAATTAATTAGTCCTTGGCGTGCTCTTTCCAGATAAGTGCTGTATTCATGACGTGCAACGTCCCCTATGACGAGCCGCTTCAATAAGTCGTTCCATTTCAGTACCGCGGTGTTAAGCGGTTCGCGAAGTGCTTGTGGTAGGTCAGAAAGCAGTAAGGACTGGCCTTCGTTGAGTTTACGGATGAGTTTGCGGCAGGTTAGTAAGGAATGTGAGTTTGCTTCTTCAAGAATCATTGCCTTCAGCGCTTGAAATGCACGGAAGTCTTGCTCAAAGGCACGACATGCAGGTAACTCGGAGAGTCGACCAAGATCAGTCAAGTAGTGAATGGGAAAGCCAGTTGAACGTAGCCAGAAGTACTGTGAGCTTTCCATTATCTAGACGGGTATCCATATGGCGTTGAATTGGTGCAGCTTTCTCAGCAGTGTCATATCTTCGTCGCTAGGATGCTCGGAGCTTGCAGAACCAGTTAACCGCGCCAATGTAGCGAGCGATTGTGGCCTTCCCAGACATTTATAGAGGTTCGCTGAGCGTGTGCAGATGAGCGTAAATTTATGACGTGCCTCAGGGCTGGGCAAATACACCAGAATGCATTGGCTTGATTCCTCCAGACTGCTGATTCCCAAATGATGTTTGTCACGAAGCCAATGCGATAACGTATACCGACTCTGATATACACGTGCGCTATCAGCGCGCTGATACTGCTCTGGTATTAAAGCGCGAGCTTGGACTAATCCTGTGTAGAGGCGAACGCCTTCGCGCTCAAGCCGCATTAGGTCATGAATCTCCGGATAATCTGATAGTTTCGGGTGTTCGAGCAGATAGCACAGTACTGCATCGCAATAGCCATACACCTTGGGGCCGTAATCAAACCATGCGTGCTTACGCAGAAATTCCTTGGAGAGTGTTGGCAGATCCAGGCCAATGTTAAGTAGTGCGCGCAACGTCAGCGGAGCGCCGGTATCCAGCGCATTAATGAACGAGTTGATCAAGCGAAATTGATAGTTTTCGACAAGCCATTTCACATTCTCAAACTGGCTGGCGTAGGTAAGCATAATCACCCGTTCGTCATCTGAGAGACCATCTAACCATTGAGTCGCCCCCTCTGCTTGGTACATCTGCTGCTGCATCGTTTCATCGCGTAGGAGGCGTCGCCATAACGTCCAGACCTGCTCAGCATCCATGCGTCAGTTCCTGCATCGGTTTTGTATAGTGATTCCAGATTTTCTGGGCGCGTTTCACATCCGTGATGATCATGTGTTCGTCGTTAGAGTCCATTACGCGTGTAAGCGCATGGTGTGCCTGCCCTTGGTATTCCAGGATAATTGCCGAAGGCTGCGCACGAGACATGAGCTCCTGAAGTAGATCCCAGACGGGTTCGGGTACACACGAGTCGTGCCAATCATGATAAAGCCCGTTGTGCCAACTGCCGCCTGCCAGGTGTACCGAGATCACTTTGTCTAATGGCAAGGTGTCAAGGTAGTCGCGCAAGTCGAAGTTTTTAAGGTTTAAATGATTGGCGTAGATGTTGTGTAAATCCAAGTGCAAAAAAGTTCCGGATTGTTGTATTAGCCGGGCCATAAACTCGGCTTCACGCATTTGTGCACCTGGGCATTGCACGTAATAGGCGGCGTTTTCATGGGCCAGTGGCATCCCATAATGAAACTGCAACGTTTTTGCTCGCTCGGCGCATCGGAGTACTTCTGCATTGGAAAACTGCAATGGACTGCTCCAGATATCTAGCCAAGAGTTGTCGCCATAAAAACAATGATTGGCGACCCATGGGCTTTTTAGCATTTTGGCCAAGGGCACATGACGTTTCAACGCGGCGGTTTCTTCACGAGGGCTGAAGCCAAAGTCGCAACCATAATTGGAGTGGGCCAGTAGCGTGAATTTCTCAGCCAGCCGATTGATCATTGCTTGGGCCGCGGGTTTGATAACCTGAGGGCCGTCCATAGGGGCCATGATGTTATCGAGCAGAATTTCCAAGATATCAACTTCGATCTCCTCAAATGGAAACCATTCAAGGATCTCGGGGTTGTACTGGATTCCCACACCTATCGGTTTGGGCTTAACGAAGTGAGCCATGTAATTGCCCATCCAGAGAAAGAAAGGCTTCCTCGGCGTCAATCCGAGGAAGCGCAGAACGATCACGCGAAAACTTTACTCTCGATAATTTCTATATCGTCCAGATCAAACCCCTCAAAGGTAGTAGAGATGGGATCTGGTAGATCTATGAGGTCGACGGTGTGCTCAACGGTTTCGGCTGTGTCCAGAGTAACTACTGATTGGTTCATGGCGTTGTCCTTATGGGTTGTCGAAGAGGCGGATCAGGAAAAATACGGTAAAGTACCAAGTGGCTATCCAGCCTAGGCAGGTCAATAGGAATGTGCTCCAGTAGAGTCTGCGCAAAGCGGGGGAGATATCTTTGAGAGGAGCGGTCCTCCAATGACGTTTCACATAGTTGAAAGCATGCTGGCGCAGACGCGGTTGCCCCAGAACCTCGGTAATAGCCAGGTAGCTGTCGCCATTAAAGGTGGGTAGCAGAGTAGGTATGAGGGAGACGAGTGATGCCACGACCATGACCACAAATAGGGTATCTAAAATGCTTTGCGTATCATGGAAAAGTGCCCATAGAACAATGCCTGAAGCTGCATACAGTAGGCTGACCAAAGGACCCACAAGAATTGTTATAACCCGATGCTTTAGCGGCAACTGCGACCATTGCTTTTGTTCCGGACGCACCCAGCCGGTGGCCAACAACAAGTAGATACCAATTCCGAAATCGTTGACCTTGACTCCATAGTGACGACAGGCCATCGCGTGTCCTAATTCGTGAAGGGCGATGGACGTCAATATGACCGGGAAGTGCCAGAGTAGCCAGTTGTAGCTTTGGACGTAGGTTCTGCCAACATCGTCCATAAAAGTGTCAAAATGCAGTCCTAAATAAATGAAGCTCGCAATAGCTAGCGCCAACAATGGCAAAACGAATACCGCGTAACAACACCAAGGCATCAGCCGATAAATACGATCTAGCAGTGGCTGAGGATTGATTTTAACAAGGTTGATTAAAAGGTATCTTTTAAAGGGGCCGTAGGTGATACCCATTGCGGGGTCGTAAAACTTCTTTGCTTTAGGGGTGTTTTGTTTGCTTAGCAATTTTAGTTTAAGTAGTTTGCGCTCGAACTGGGCAAGTTTTTCGAGGTTTACTTTTATCTGATACTGCGTAAGAGCAACTATTGCTATATCTTCCAGGTTTCGTTGTCCATCGAAAAGTAACGCCAATAAATACTCGGCCTTGCCTAGTTCAAAGCTTATGTCATTAGACGGATCGTAAATGTTGTAGCGTCGAGTAACAGAATCTGCTGCCGGCGGGATTGCGATTAGGTCATTTCTGAAGCTGGAGCAGGCTTGGACACCCGGCTTGTCGAGATATGACGTCGAAGTACTCATGTAAGGGGGCGTAACGCGCGTAGGCTTGGCATATGGTCCTCTTGAAGCGCCTTGCGGCCCTGAGCCTTAATGCCTTCAAGACGCTTAGAGTCTATATTCACACAGGCTCGCCCCAATACGAAAACCGCTCCTGGTCGGGTGGGGCCGCAGACGGGATCATGGGTGGTATGTATAGGCTCCCAGTTGTGCTGGTACATCAAGTGCTCGATGCTATTGGTAGTTAAGTAGCGGCGATGATTATGGGTTAAAAATCCTTGCTTGATACCGTAACCCAAGGCCCGACCTTCAATCAGCAGCAGACCATTCTCTGCACTGGCTTTACGGCAAAGTCGCATAACTTTATTGACGTCATGAACATGTTCCAGTGAACCATTAATGATAATGAAATTGTAGTCTCCGTGGGGGCTCATATGTTCTGCTCCTACCAAGTCAATACTAAGTCCAATTTTTTTTCCGTACTCCACATAGGCCCGGTCAGGATCATTACCTTTTACTGACCAACCTCGCTTAGCGAAAGGAATCATCATGCCGCCAGCGGAGCATCCAACATCAAGTAGTTTTCCTTTGCTGGGTAATATGCTGGCGGTTGCAGGAGCTGAGTGCAACACGGTCATTGAATTGAAGCTGGAGCATCATGCCGCATAGCCATGGCCTTCTG
>NZ_WIWK01000153.1:0-11313 GCF_009600165.1 Pseudomonas sp. FSL R10-0399 | reverse complement strand
GCACCGCGAGCTAGCAGCTTGCCGTCCACCCCTCTCACCTAACACCTTAACTCCAACGAAGACACAAGCGAGCTTGCTTCTCGATCTTTCAAGATCAAAAGATCGCGAGGCAAGCTCGCTCCTACAAAGGTTGGGTCGAAAAAAAGGCGTATCACCCGTGAAGGTGATACGCCTTGATTACAAACGGGAAGGTTTAGCTGCCCGCGACGGTCATTCGTTCGATCAGCACCGAGCCGGTGCGGATGTTGCTGCGCAGTTCCAAGTCGTTACCCACGGCAACGATCTGTTTGAACATGTCGCGCATGTTGCCCGCGATGGTCACTTCTTGAACCGGGAACTGGATTTCACCGTTCTCAACCCAGAAACCCGCTGCGCCACGGGAGTAGTCGCCCGTGACCATGTTCAGGCCGCTGCCCATCAGTTCAGTCACCAGCAACCCCCGGCCCATGCGGCGGATCAGGGCCGCCTGGTCTTCGTCACCGTGGGTCACGAACAGGTTGTGCACGCCACCCGCGTTGGCGGTGCTGGGCAGGCCCAGTTTGCGGCCGGAATAGGTGCTGAGGATGTAGGACACCAACTCGCCATCCTTGATAAACGATTTGGCGTAAGTCGCCAGGCCGTCGTTATCGAAGGAGGAACTGCCCATGGCACGGACCAGATGCGGACGCTCGTCCAAGGTCAGCCATTCAGGGAAAATCTGCTGCCCCAACGCATCCAGCAAGAACGACGATTTACGGTACAGGTTGCCCCCCGAAATCGCGCCCAAAAAGCTGCCGAACAAGCCACCGGCCAGTTCAGCCGAGAACAATACCGGGACTTCGCAGGTCGGCACCGGGCGCGAACCCAGGCGGCGAGCGGCGCGTTCTGCGGCGCGCTGGCCGATGCTGACGGCGTCCATCAGCAACTCGCCCTGGCAGTTCACGTCATACCAGTAGTCACGCTGCATTTGCCCGTCGCCTTCGGCGATCATCACGCAGCTCAAGCTGTGCCGGGTAGACGCTGAACCACCGATAAAGCCATTGCTGTTGCCATACACCCGGCAGCCCTGATGAGTGCTGAGGGTGGTGCCGTCGGCGTTTTTGATGCGGCTGTCAGCGTCAAAAGCCGCAGCTTCGCAGGCCAAGGCCTTTTCGATGGCTTGTTCCGGGGTGATGTCCCAAGTGTGGAACACATCAAAATCTTTCAGGTCGCGGGCCATCAGGCTGGCGTCGGCCAGGCCCGAGCTTTCGTCTTCGGAGGTGTGCTTGGCAATTGCCAAAGCGGCCGCGACGGTTTCGCGGATAGCATCCGGGCCGCTGGCCGAGGTGCTGGCCGAGCCTTTACGCTGTCCCACATAGAGCGTGATGCCAAAACCCTGATCGCGATTGAACTCAACGGTTTCGACTTCGCGCTGGCGTACAGAGGTCGACAGGCCCTGCTCCAGCGACACCGCGACTTCGCAGGCGCTGGCGCCCTGGCGCTTGGCTTCGGCGATGATTTGCTCGACCTGCTGTTGCAGTGCCGGCAAGGCCTGCGGGCCGACGCTTTGTACTGCACTCATGGTTTTCTCCACTCAAATTCTGTTTTCGGTAGGGCCGCCGAGCGACCAGGCCGGACAAGCGGCCTCCGACTGGTTATCATGGCGGCGTTTCTTTGCGGACTGCCACCATGGTTGATTCTTACGACGACGCCTTCGACGGCGAAAAAAGCAAAACACAGGTCAAAAAAGAGCTGCATGCTCTGGTTGATCTGGGCGAGCGTCTTACAACGCTCAAGCCTGATTTGCTGAACAAAATGCCTTTGACTGACGCTATGCGTAAGGCTCTGGCAGATGCTCCAAAACACACGGCTCATATTGCGCGCAAGCGCCATCTGATGTTCATCGGCAAGCTGATGCGCGATCAACCGATCGACGAAATTCTTGCTTTGATCGATCAAGTCGATGCCTCTTCTCGCCAATACAACGAGCGTTTCCACAACCTCGAGCGCTGGCGTGATCGCCTGCTCGAAGGCGACGACGCTGTACTGGAAAAATTTGTTGTCGAGTTCCCTGAGGCTGACCGCCAGCAAATGCGCTCGGTCATCCGTCAGGCCAAACACGAACTGGCTCATAACAAGGCACCGGCCTCAAGCCGCAAATTGTTCAAGTACATTCGTGGGTTGGACGAGACGCAACGCGGTCTGCGTTAAATCTCGTACGTGGGTGGGTTGCCCTGCAACCCACCCGCTCCCCATCAACCGCCCGTACCGCCTACGGTAATCGCATCAATTTTCAGGGTTGGCTGCCCGACACCGACCGGTACCGACTGCCCATCCTTGCCACAGGTTCCGACGCCGCTGTCCAATGACAGGTCGTTACCGACCATCGACACCTTGCTCATCGCTTCCGGCCCGTTGCCAATCAGGGTCGCGCCTTTGACTGGACGAGTGATTTTGCCGTCTTCGATCAGGTAAGCCTCGCTGGTGGAAAATACAAACTTGCCGCTGGTGATGTCGACCTGACCACCGCCCAGATTGGCGCAGTAAATGCCCTTTTTCACCGACGCGATGATTTCTGCCGGATCACTTTCGCCACCCAACATGTAGGTGTTGGTCATGCGCGGCATGGGCAAGTGCGCATAGGATTCGCGACGGCCGTTACCGGTGCGTGCGACGCCCATCAGGCGCGCATTGAGCTTGTCTTGCATGTAGCCCTTGAGCACGCCATTTTCAATCAGCGTTGTGCACTCGGTCGGGGTGCCTTCGTCATCGACGCTCAACGAGCCACGACGACCGGCCAGGGTGCCGTCATCGACGATGGTGCACAGTTTGGAAGCAACCATTTCGCCCATGCGGCCGCTGTAGGCCGAGCTGCCTTTGCGGTTGAAGTCGCCCTCAAGGCCGTGCCCTACCGCTTCGTGCAGCAACACGCCCGACCAGCCAGAGCCCAGGACCACCGGCATGGTGCCCGCAGGTGCCGGTACGGCTTCGAGGTTGACCAGCGCCTGGCGCAACGCCTCACGGGCGTAGCCCATGGCGCGGTCGTCGGTCAGGAAGTAGCGGTAGTCGGTACGGCCACCGCCACCATGGCCACCGCGCTCGCGACGGCCATTTTGCTCGACGATCACACTGACATTGAAACGCACCAGCGGGCGCACATCGGCTGCCAGGCCGCCGTCGGTGGAGGCCACCAGAATACGCTCCCACACCCCGGCCATGCTCACGGTCACTTGCTGAATACGCGGGTCTAGAGCACGGGTGGCCGCATCGACGCGCTTGAGCAACTCGACTTTTTCGGCGCGGGTGATGACTTCCAGGGGGTTATCCGGGGCGTACAGTTGCGCCACGTCCTGGGTTGTAAAGGCTTGCACGGTGCCGTTTTGCCCGGCACGGGAGATGGAACGGGCAGCCCGCGCCGCCAGCCCCAGCGCTTCCAGGGTGATGGCATTGCTGTAGGCAAAGCCGGTTTTCTCACCTGACTGGGCACGCACTCCGACGCCCTGATCGAGATTGAAGCTGCCTTCTTTGACGATGCCGTCTTCCAGGGCCCAGGACTCGGAAATCTGCCCCTGAAAATACAAATCTGCTGCATCAATGCCCGGCCCGGCCAAGTCACCCAATACGCCTTGCAGGCTGTCGAGGGTGACACCGCCCGGTGCCAACAGGTGTTCGCTGACTGAGGTCAACAACTCGCTCATATTCACTCCGTCTTGGCCCCTGTTTCAGCATCATGGATGCACTGAACCCACGGGCCTGAAAATTAGTCCTGCTGTGCAGGTCGCTGTGCGCCCTGCGAAAAAAACCGCCGGTGGTTCACCACCGGCATGCGCGCCCTGATGGCGGCTTGTTCGTCAGCATCGCGCGCGGCCAGCAATACGCCCTCGCCTTGCGCCTGTTCCGCCAACACCCGGCCCCACGGGTCGATGATCGCCGCATGCCCGTAGGTTTCACGCGGGCCCGGATGAACACCGCCCTGGGCGGCGGCCAGTACATAACATTGGGTTTCGATGGCCCGTGCCCGAATCAGAATGTCCCAATGTGCAGCACCAGTCACCGCGGTAAAGGCCGAAGGCGCGGTGATCAACTCCGCTCCGGCAGCCCGCAATTCACTGTACAACTCCGGAAAACGCAGGTCGTAGCACACGGTCAGGCCCAATTTGCCCACCGGCGTATCGGCCACCACCACACGTTCACCGGGCGCGTAGTCATCCGACTCGCGGTAACGACCCCGGCTGTCAGACACATCCACATCAAACAAATGCAGCTTGTCGTAACGCGCCGCTTGCTCACCGTCGGCGTTGATCAACAATGAACAGGCATTGACCTTGGCGTCTGGCTGACCCGCTGGCGGCAGCGGCAAAGTGCCCGCCACTATCCATAACTTGAGGTCGCGTGCGGTCTGTTTCAACCATGGCAGGATTGGACCTTCGCCCAATGCCTCGGCGCGCCCCACATCAGCGATATCGCGACGGCCCATGGCAGCGAAGTTTTCTGGCAACACCGCGAGCTGTGCACCGCGTTGCGCCGCGTCTTCAAGCAAGCGCCGGGCCTGAGCCAGGTTGGCCAGCACATCGCTCTGGCTAACCATTTGAATCACTGCAAACGACATCACGCCCCCTTGATGGACTGTGTAGACAGAACCTCCACCGGCACTGCCGTTGTCATGCTACTCCTAGTTTTTCTCAAATGGCTTGTCGAAGGTGATTTTCGGGTCGTTCCATGGGCCTTGAATGCTGTATTGCACGCTGGCGAAACGTGACACCTGATCACCGATCAGCTTATTGAGCAGGAACATCGCACCGCCCGCTGCCGGGCCGCCGACCAACAAGGCCGCAAGCGGCAAGTTGTTGGTCACAGGCAGGGTCACCAGCAGTTTCGCATTCACCTGATCAGAGACCATGTTCAAAGTGCCACTGAGTTCAAGGTTAGTCGACGGGCCGGTCATGAGGATCGGCGAGGTGGTGCGGTATACGCCGTTGTTTGCGGTCAGGAAGCCTTTGACCCGGTCGTAGCTCAGTCCTTTGCTGAACAGGTCCGAGAAATCCAGGCGCAGACGCCGGCCGATAGCGTTGAAGTTCAGCAGGCCAAAAATGCGCACCACCTGTGTGCTGCCGTCGACCTCAACAAAGCGGCCTTTATTCAAGGTGGCATCGAGGGTGCCAGAGAACCGGTTCAGGCCAATCCAGGCAGGCGAGCCCGGCCAGCGGCCATCGATATCGACTTTGAAATCCTCACTGGTCACGCTTGGGGCAAAGCCCCAGCCCTGCAACACGTTAGCCAGGTTGCCGCCGCCAATCCGGCCCCGGTACCAGCTGTTGCTCGCCCCGGCCACGCCTTCCCAGCCGCCCGAGCCTTCAAGCAACAAACCCTTGAGGCCCAGGCTCAGGTTATTGAGGTTGATCCCGCGGGTGGTCGGCCTGATATTGAGCGACCAGGCGCCGAGCAAATCAGCGCCCTGATAGAGCTGGCGAATGATGATGTCGAGTGCCGGGATCTTGCGCGGATCGACCGACGCCAGTGGGTCCGGCGCATTGGGGTCGCTGACCGCTTTAGGGTCTGGCGCCGGGAGGCGGATGGTTTGCATCGTCACTTTGATCGGCGCGTTCTTCGCATCCGGCAACGTGACAGCGCCCGTCGCCTGTTTGCTGTTGATGTTAAGGTCCCAGGCCGCCCCGCTGCGCTTCATTTGCAGCCGCACCTGATCAAGCTGAGTGCCGAAGGCGATGAGCTTATTCACTTTGAAGTCGGCACTGCTAAGCAGTTGTTTGGCGCTGCCGCCCGGGTCTTTGCCCGCATAGCGCTCGGCCAGTGCCTGCCACGGGGCAACGTCGAGTTCTGACAACACACCGCGAATGCGCAAGCCTTTGGTAACCGGCAACACCGGGTCGCCATACCCCAGGAACAACTCACCCCGGCCGTCTTCAAACTTGCCATTGGGGGCGGCAAAGGTCAGGTTCGCCAAGTCACCGTAGTCAAACCAGTAACGCCGCTCAGCCCCTTGCAAGGTCATGCGAAACACCGCGTCGCGGCTTTCATTGGCGGCCAGGCCAAACGGTGCTGGCAAATCGATAGTCGCCCCTTTGAGTGACGAACTGACCCGCAACTGGCTGTCGGCATCGTCCAGGGTCAATTGCAACTGATAAGGCAGCATCCCGGACACCGGAATCGGCTGATTGAACTTGAGCCAGTCGGTCAGTTTTTTAACCCCGACCTGACCGCTTGCCACTACGCGGGTACTCAGCTTGCCCGACTTGCCCTCGGCAAAGATTTGCGCCTTGATCGGTTGGTCGAATGCGCGACCGCTGATGGCTTTGCCGCTCAGGCCCTTGGCGCTGTCGAAGCGGAAGTCGCCCTTGAGTTGGGTCAGTTCAAGTTCTGGATCACTGATTTTCAGGCGGGCCTTGTCGGTGTTGAAATCCACCACGACTTTCGGCTCTTCGCCATGCTCCAGCGGGATGTCGAGATCAACGCGGCCCTTGAGCGAGCCCTCGCCTTGCCAGCCGGCAAAGGTCGATTCAGTGCCAATTGGCGCTTCTTGCAAGATTTTCAGGCCATCGCCCAAACCGCCGTCGAAGTCACCGTCCAAAAACAAGTGAGTGACTTTGCCAGCGTGGACGTGAGGGATATTGACCGCGACGTTGCGCACTTTGGTGTCGAGCAACAGGCCTTTGCTGGCCATGATCCGCACACCGCTGTCTTCGATAAACACGTCACCGGAAACATCGCGCACATGTGGCCAGCCTGGCTGGAACGCCAATTCAGCGCCATGGACCTTGAAGAACAGGCTGATGTTGCGCGCCGCGTCCACGGCATCGTGGTCCAGTGAGCCTTGATACTGGAAAAAGCCCTCTTCCACCGAGCCTTTTAATATCGCCGTGCTCAACCACTCGGACAGCGCCGGGCTCAATACGGCCGGCAGGTATTTAGGGGTGAATCGACCATCGCCATCGGTCAGCCCGACGCGCAGGTCCATGTAGTCTTCCTGAGAGTGATCCATGTGGATGCGGATCAGGAAGTCAGCGGCAATTTTGCCCTCTTCGCCCAGCACCTTGATGTAGGGCGCGATCAAGGTGAAGCTGTTTTTATCCAGCGTCCACTTGAGCAAGGCATTGGCTTGCAGGTACTGCCAGGGCTTGTCGAAAATCGGGTCCAGGTGCAGGACAAAATCTTTGCTGTCGAGGCGCAATTCGCCCTTGCCCAGGTCACCACTGATCAGCCCGCTGACGTTACGCGCCGCCGGTGCCCCGTGGGTGGCATTGAAACCAACTTGCTGCAAGTTGGCGGCGAAGCTGATTTTTTGATCGTCGGTCGCATTCGGCCGGTAGTCGGCCAGGACGTTGCGCAAGGTGCCGGTGACGCTCAGTTGGTCAATCACCTTGGCAACGGCTTCTGGCACCGGCGCCAGCGAATCCATTAACGGGGTGATCGGCGTCAGGTCCAGATGATCGGCCTGTAAATGCCAACGTTCCTGCTCGCCTTGGGTGGCGGCGAACTGTTGCAACTGCAGGCGGGTTTCCCAGCGCTTGTCAGCGATGTTCATTGCCAGTGAATCGAGGGTAACCGTGAACCCCTGCTTGCCACGCTCGACCCAGGCATGCAGCGCCAGGTTGTCGAGGGTTTCGGCTTTGCGATCGGCATAGGCACCGCTCAGTTTGGGCGCATTGAGGCGCGCCACAGCGCTTTGCACGGTACCATTGCCCCAGTTGAACCAGAACTCGCCACCGGCTTTTAATTCAGAGACTTTCCACGGCTGGATCAGGCTGGCCGGCAGCCATTTGGCCCAGTCACTCTGCGGCAAGCTCAAATAGGCCTGAGCGGCACCGTCGCGCCAGCGGCTGGCCTGGATCTGGGTCTTGAGGCTCAGCGCCAGCGGCTGGCCGTCGGGCAGAGTCAAACGCGCATCCAGACGCTGGTCAGAAGCCCCCACGTCCAGCGTCAGCCCGACATAGGTCAGGGTCATCGGTGCATGATTGAAGGGTTCGAGGGTCACCTGGCTGTCGAGGACCGATACCCGCGCCACCCGCTGCAATTGATTCAGCAGTTGCTCGGGGTCCAGCGGCTGATCATCCTGCACAGGCAGCCCTTCCAGCGCCCAATGGCCGTCCTTGTCCTGACGGGCACTCAGTTGCAGGCCGCCCAGTTGCACGCTGGCAAGCCGCACATCGCGATTGAGCAGGCTGGCCCAGACATCGGGCACCACCTTCACGTTGTCCAGCCGCAGGGCACTAGTGCCCTCGCCGACCACCACGTCGTGCGCCAGCAGTACCGGCGCCATGCCCTTCCAGCTGCCTTCAAGGCTGCCAATGGTCAACGGCATGCCCAAGGCATCACGTGCCTTGGTCTGGATTTCTGCGCGGTATTCGGCAATCAGTGGCGTCAGCTCACGACCCAAGCTGACGTAGAGCGCCGTGAGCACCAGAACCAACGCACATAGACCTAATCCCCAGCGGGTCAGCGCGGCAAAAAAGCGTGTCAGACGCTCCATGTCAGGTGGCCCCTTCAGTGATGGTCGAGGGGGCTGCGCCCAACCCCCTGTCATGCGGATACGCGTTCAGATACTTCAGAGCAGTACCACGTCGTATTGTTCCTGGGAGTACTGAGTTTCTACTTGAAAACGGATGGTACGCCCGATAAATCCTTCCAGCTCGGCAACGTTGCCCGACTCTTCATCCAGCAAACGGTCAACAACACGCTGGTTGGCTAATACACGATAGCCAACGGCTTGGTACGCGCGGGCTTCACGGAGAATTTCGCGGAAGATTTCGTAGCAAATGGTTTCAGGGGTTTTCAGCTTGCCGCGCCCCTGGCAGCACACGCAGGGTTCGCAGAGCACTTGCTCAAGGCTTTCGCGGGTGCGCTTGCGGGTCATCTGTACCAGCCCCAACTCGGTGATACCGATGATGTTGGTCTTGGCGTGATCGCGCTCCAGCTGCTTTTCGAGGGTACGAAGCACCTGACGCTGGTGCTCTTCATCTTCCATGTCGATGAAGTCAATGATGATGATGCCGCCCAGATTACGCAGGCGCAGTTGCCGGGCGATGGCCGTTGCCGCTTCAAGGTTGGTCTTGAAGATGGTTTCTTCAAGGTTGCGATGGCCCACGAACGCGCCGGTGTTGACGTCGATGGTGGTCATGGCTTCAGCCGGGTCGACTACCAGATAACCGCCCGACTTGAGCGGCACCTTGCGGTCCAGCGCCTTCTGGATTTCGTCTTCTACGCCATACAGGTCAAAAATCGGCCGCTCGCCGGGGTAATGCTCAAGGCGGTCGGCGATTTCCGGCATCAGTTCAGCCACAAACTGGGTAGTCTTCTGGAAGGTTTCTCGCGAATCGATGCGAATTTTCTCGATCTTCGGGCTGACCAGGTCACGCAAGGTGCGCAACGCCAGGCCCAAGTCTTCATAGATAACGCTCGGTGCGCCCGCCGTTTTGATCTGCAGACCGATCTGGTCCCACAAGCGGCGCAAGTAGCGAATGTCCATGAGGATCTCATCCGCCCCGGCGCCTTCAGCGGCCGTGCGCAAAATAAAACCACCTGCTTCCTTGATGCCTTCTTGCGCCACGCAATCACTGACCACCTGCTTGAGGCGCTCACGTTCGGCTTCGTCTTCGATCTTCAGCGAAATACCGACATGGGCCGTGCGCGGCATGTACACCAGGTAGCGCGAAGGAATCGACAGCTGCGTGGTTAGGCGTGCGCCTTTTGACGCAATCGGGTCTTTGGTGACTTGCACCACCAGGCTTTGACCTTCGTGCACCAGCGCGCTGATGCTCTCAACGGCCTGGCCTTCACGCAGTGAAATTTCAGATGCGTGAATAAAGGCGGCACGGTCCAGTCCGATGTCGACAAAGGCAGCCTGCATGCCGGGCAACACCCGCACCACCTTGCCCTTATAAATGTTGCCAACAATGCCGCGGCGCTGGGTACGCTCGACATGCACCTCTTGCAGAACACCGTTCTCTACCACGGCCACGCGCGATTCCATCGGCGTGATGTTGATCAGAATCTCTTCACTCATGGCTGGGTCTCGTTCAGGCGTCATAGCATTAGTGCCAAGTCATGTAAGGCGCGTTATTCAGCGCTCGATAAGGTTTGCCAACAGGGTATGCCGAATTGCCCGAGCAGTTCTGCGGTTTCGCATACAGGCAAACCCACAACCCCGGAATAACTGCCATTAAGGCCCGCCACAAATACCGCGGCCAACCCTTGAATGGCGTAGCCACCGGCTTTGTCCTGAGGCTCTCCGCTGGCCCAATATTGGGCGGCTTCTTGCTGGCTGATGGTTCTGAAACTGACCCGGCTGCGCACCACACGGGTTTCGCAACGCTCGGCCGCCAAAATGGCAATGGCCGTCAAGACTTCATGCTCCCGGCCAGACAACGCCATGAGCATAGACAAGGCATCGGCCTCGTCGACCGGTTTGCCGAGAATCTGGTCATCCAGTACGACGGCGGTGTCGGCGCCCAATACGCAGAATGGAGCGCTTACCGAGGCCTCGAGCAGGTGCTCGCGCCCCGCACGGGCCTTTGCTCGCGCCAGGCGCTCGACATAGGCCGCAGGGCATTCGTCAGGGAGGGGAGTTTCGTCTATGGAGGCGCTGACCACCTGGAACGGCACGCCGATTTGAGTCAGTAACTCGCGGCGGCGCGGTGAGCCAGAGGCCAGAAAAAGCGGAGTCATCAAGACATCTCCCTGTCTACGTACACAAACCAGGAAATGGCTCGCGATCCAGTCAATTGATTTTGAAACGTCGGCGCAAACCGCGCAGCCCGTAGCTCACCCATGGCCACAACAGCGCACTGACCAGCGCTGGCAATACCAACGCCAGCGTGGGCTGGCGATTGCCGGTCAAGGCACTCAGCCATAGTTGAGCCAGTTGAGCCAGGCCAAATATGACCAGGATCACCAGGCTTTGCTGCCACATCGGGAACGTACGCAACCGTTGCGCCAGCGACAATACCAAAAAGGTGATGAGGGTCAGAATCAATGCATTCTGGCCCAGCAAGGTGCCGTACAGCACGTCTTCCATCAAGCCCAGGCACCAGGCGGTGACCATGCCCACCTTGTGCGGCAAGGCCAGGGCCCAGAATGCCAGCAACAGGGCCAACCACAACGGGCGCAGGATTTCCATGAACTGCGGCAACGGCGAAACGCTGAGCAACAGGCCGATGGCAAACGTCAGCCAGACAATCCAGCCGTTTCGCGAATGAGTGCCCGCCATTATTCCCTCTCCCGAGTAGTGGCCGGCGCAGCGGCTGGCGGCTTGGCTGCGGCGGGTACAGGTTTTTTCACGGTCTTGGGATCAGTTGCAGCCGGGGCTGGCGTCACCGCTGGCGCGGCGGCAGGTGCAGCAGG
>NZ_WIWK01000152.1:0-11341 GCF_009600165.1 Pseudomonas sp. FSL R10-0399 | reverse complement strand
GGTGATCAGGTGCGCTGGAACCGCGATGGCGCGCTCGACTACCTCGGGCGTCTGGATCAGCAGGTCAAACTGCGCGGTTTTCGCGTCGAGCCGCAAGAGATCGAAGCGCGCTTGCTGGCCCAGCCTGAGGTGGCGCAGGCGGCGGTATTGATTCGCGACACCCAGGCCGGGCCGCAACTGATCGGCTACTACACGGCGCTCGACGGGGCGCTGCCCGAGGCCGAACACAGCGCGCAACTTAAAGCCGCACTGGCCGCCGAACTGCCGGATTACATGGTCCCCGCGCAGTTGTTGCGTCTTGAACGCATGCCCCTGAGCCCGAGTGGCAAGCTTGATCGACGGGCCTTGCCGGAGCCGGTGTGGCACGTGCGTGAGCACGTCGAGCCTCAGACTGAACTGCAACAACGCATCGCCGCAATCTGGCGCGAAGTGCTGGGGCAGGCCCGAATTGGCCTCAATGACGACTTCTTCGCCCTGGGCGGGCACTCGCTGCTGGCTACACAAATCGTTGCCCGCGTGCGTCAGGCTTGTGACGTTGAACTGGCCTTGCGAATCCTGTTTGAAGCCAGTGAGCTGGGCGCATTTGTCGAGCAGGTAGAGCGAATCCAGGCCAGCGGCCAGCGCAACACGCAACGGCCGATTCAGTTGGCGGATCGCAGCCAGCCGGTGGCGCTGTCGTACTCTCAGCAGCGCATGTGGTTCCTCTGGCACATGGAGCCCGACAGCCCGGCCTACAACGTTGGCGGCATGGCGCGTTTGACCGGGTTGCTGGACGTCGGGCGATTCGAGGCGGCATTGCAAGCGTTACTGCTGCGCCACGAAACACTGCGCACCACGTTCCCCAGCGTCAATGGCGTGCCTTGCCAACAGGTACACCGCGACACGCGCCTGAGCCTGGGCTGGCTGGACCTCAGCGCCCTGGACGGCACTGCCCGTGAGCAGCGTTTGCAGGCCCTGGCCGACAACGAGGCGCATCAGCCGTTTGATCTGGAGCGCGGGCCGTTACTGCGCGCCCACATGGTCAAGGCCGCCGCCCGCGAGCACTACTTTGTCCTGACCTTGCATCACATCGTCACTGAAGGCTGGGCGATGGATATTTTTGCCCGCGAACTGGGCGAGTTGTACGAAGCGTTTGTGGATGATCGCGCCTCGCCGTTGCTGCCGCTGGCCGTGCAATACCTCGACTACAGCGTGTGGCAACGCCAGTGGCTGGAGTCGGGCGAGCGTCAGCGCCAGCTTGATTACTGGACCGCCAAACTCGGCACCGAGCATCCGCTGCTCGAACTGCCCGGCGACCGGCCTCGGCCTGCGGTGCAGAGCCATCAGGGCGGGTTGTACCGCTTTGACCTCAGCGACGAGTTGGCCGCGAAACTGCGAGGGTTCAATGCCGAACACGGCCTGACCCTGTTCATGACCATGACCGCCACCCTGGCGCTGCTGCTCTACCGCTACAGCGGCCAGACCGACCTGCGCATCGGCGCGCCGGTGGCCAACCGCATCCGCCCGGAAAGCGAAGGGCTGATCGGGGCTTTTCTTAACACCCAGGTACTGCGCTGCGAACTGGATGGCCACATGCGCGTGGCTGAACTGCTGGAGCAGGTGCGCCAGACCGTCATCGAAGGCCAGTCGCATCAGGACTTGCCGTTTGATCATCTGGTCGAAGCCCTGCAACCCCCGCGCAGCGCCGCTTACAACCCGCTGTTTCAAGTGATGTGCAACGTGCAGCGCTGGGAGTTCCAGCAAAGCCGGACACTGGCAGGCATGACAGTGGAGTTTTTGCCCAACGATGCGCGGGCGACCAAGTTCGACCTCAACCTGGAAGTCACTGACCTCGACCACCGCTTGGGCTGCTGCCTGACCTACAGCACTGATTTGTTTGATGAGCCGCGCATCGCCAGCATGGCCGAGCACTGGCGTAATCTGCTGCACGCGCTGCTGGCCGACCCGCAACAACGGCTGAGCGAGTTGCCGCTGTTGGATGGCGCTGCACAACAGCGCTTGCTGGACGGGCTGACACCGGCGGCGGGTACGCAGCGTCTCGATCGCTACGTGCATGTTCTGTTTGCGGAGCAAGCCCGAATGCGTCCTGCGGCCATCGCCTTGATCTTCGCCGGGCAGCACTTGAGCTACGCCGAACTTGAAGGCCGCGCTAATCAACTGGCCTGGAAGCTGCGCGAGCTGGGCGTAGGCCCGCAGGTGCGGGTGGGGCTGGCACTGGAACGTTCGCTGGACATGGTCGTCGGCCTGCTGGCGATCCTCAAGGCGGGCGGCGCCTACGTGCCGCTCGACCCGGAATACCCGCTGGAACGCTTGCAGTACATGATCGAAGACAGCGGCATCAGCGTGTTGTTGAGCCATCGCAGCCTGTTTGCCGCGCTGGGTGAATTGCCCTCAAGCGTCGTGCGCTGGAGTCTCGAAGACGACGGCCCGCAACTGGCCGCGTACCCGTCCAGCGCACTGCCGTTTATCAATTTGCCACAGCATCAGGCGTATTTGATCTACACCTCGGGCTCCACCGGCCAGCCCAAGGGCGTGGTGGTGTCCCACGGCGAAATCGCCATGCATTGCCAGGCGGTGATTGAGCGGTTTGGCATGCGTGCGGATGACTGTGAACTGCACTTTTATTCGATCAACTTCGACGCTGCCACCGAGCGTTTGCTGGTGCCGCTGCTCAGTGGTGCGCGGCTGGTACTGCGGGCGCAAGGGCAGTGGGACGCCGAAGCGATCTGCCAACTGATCCGTGAGCAACAGGTCAGTATTCTGGGTTTCACCCCCAGCTACGGCAGCCAATTGGCCCAGTGGCTGGCCAGCCGCGGGCAGACATTGCCGGTGCGCATGTGCATCACCGGCGGCGAAGCATTGACCGGCGAGCACTTGCAGCGTATCCGTGCGGCCTTGCAGCCGAGCGTGTTTTTCAATGCCTACGGCCCGACCGAAACCGTGGTCATGCCGCTGGCCAGCCTGGCACCTGAACAGCTGGCCGATGGCGCCGCCACTGTGCCAATCGGTGAGGTCATCGGTGCGCGGGTGGCCTACATTCTCGACAGCCATCTGGCGCTGGTGCCCCAAGGCGCCACCGGCGAACTGTATATCGGCGGCGCAGGGCTGGCGCAGGGGTATCACCAGCGTCCCGGGCTGACGGCCGAACGCTTTGTGTCAGACCCGTTTGCGCGCAATGGCGGGCGCTTGTACCGCACCGGCGACTTGGTGCGCCAACGCGCTGACGGTCTGGTGGAATACCTGGGGCGGGTTGATCATCAGGTCAAAATCCGGGGTTTCCGCATTGAGCTGGGCGAGATCGAAAGCCACTTGCTCGGGCATCCGGCGGTACGTGAAGCCGTAGTGCTGGCGCTGGACATGCCGGGTGGCAAGCAACTGGCGGCCTGGCTGGTGTGTGATGAACAGGCTGAGGCGGGTGCGTTGCGCGAAGCGCTCAAGGCCCGGCTCAAGGCGCAACTGCCGGATTACATGGTGCCCGCGCACCTGATGCTGCTGGACAGTATGCCGCTGACCGCCAACGGCAAACTCGACCGCCGCGCCTTGCCAGCGCCCGATGTTGAGCTCAATCGCCAGCATTACGTGGCCCCGCGCAATGCGCTGCAAGCCAGTTTGGCCAAGGTGTGGGGCGAGGTGCTGAACCTTGAGCATGTCGGTCTCAATGACAACTTTTTCGAACTGGGCGGTGACTCGATCCTGTCGATTCAAGTGGTCAGCCGCGCCCGGCAATTGGGGATTCACTTCAGCCCCCGTGACCTGTTCCAGCATCAAACCGTGCAAGCTTTGGCGAGCGTTGCGACCCAGTCCGAGCAACTGACCGCCGAGCAGGGCGTACTCACTGGCGAATCGGCACTGACGCCGATTCAGCAGTGGTTCTTTGATACCGACATGCCGCAACGCGGGCACTGGAACCAGTGCGTGCTGCTGCAACCTGCCGAACCTCTTGAGCCTGCCTTGCTGGAGCGGGCGCTGCTGGCCCTGGTGATGCATCACGACGCTTTGCGCCTGAGCTTTGAGCAACGCAACGGGCAATGGCAGGCGCAGTACCTGGGCGCTGCACAGCAACCGTTGCTTTGGCGAGCCAGCGTGGCAGACCTGCGAGACTGCGCCGGGCTGTTTAACGACGCGCAACGCAGCCTCGATCTGCACGCAGGGCCGCTGCTGCGCGCGGTACTGGTCGATGGCCCGCACGGGGAGCAACGCCTGTTGCTGGCGGTCCACCATTTGGCGGTCGACGGGGTGTCCTGGCGGGTCTTGCTGGAAGACTTACAGGCGCTGTATCGCCAGCAGCCACTGCCCGCGAAAACCAGCGCATTCAGGGCGTGGGCCAATCGTTTACACGCCTATGCCAGCAGTGATTCGCTGCGTGAAGAGCTGGGCCTGTGGCAAGAGCACCTCAAGGGGCCAGCGGTGGAGCTACCGGGCGTTAACCGCCATGGCGGGCGGCAACATCTGCACGGGCAAACGCTCAGTGTGCGGCTGGACGAGGCGCGCACCCGGCAACTGCTGCAACAGGTGCCCAGCGCCTATCGCACGCAGATCAACGATGTGCTGCTGACCGCGCTGGCGCGGGTGATCTGTCGCTGGACCGGCCAACCGTCGACCCTGGTGCAACTTGAAGGTCACGGCCGCGAAACCCTGTTCGATGACATCGACTTGAGCCGCACCGTGGGCTGGTTTACCAGCGCTTATCCGCGGCGCCTGACGCCGAGCAGCCACCTGGGGCAGAGCGCTTCGATCAAGGCCATCAAAGAGCAACTGCGACACGTCCCGCACAAAGGCCTGGGTTACGGCGTGTTGCGCTACCTGAGCGACCCGGTAACGGGGCAAGCCCTGGCCGCGTTGCCCGAGGCACCGATCACCTTTAACTACCTTGGCCAGTTTGACCAGAGCTTTGCCAGCGATGCGCTGTTCCGTCCGCTGGACGAGCCGACGGGCATCGCCCACGACCCGCAGGCTCCATTGCCCAACGAGTTGAGCATCGACAGCCAGGTGTATGGCGGCGAGTTGGTTTTGCGTTGGACTTTCAGCGCCGAGCGCTATCAGCCCCAAGCCATTGAAGCGCTGGCCCAGGATTACCTCGCGGAGCTTGAAAGCCTGATTGCCCACTGCCTGAGCAGCGATGCGGGCGGCTTGACGCCATCGGACTTCCCGCTGGCCAAACTCACCCAGGCACAGCTCGACAGCTTGCCGGTGGCGGCAGGCCTGATTGAAGACGTGTACCCCATGACTCCGATGCAAGAGGGCATGTTGCTGCACACCTTGCTCGAACCGGGCACCGGGCTGTACTACATGCAGGACCGCTACCGGATTGACAGCGCCCTCGACCCGCAACGTTTCGCCCTGGCCTGGCAGTCAGTGGTGGCGCGGCATGAGGCCTTGCGCGCGTCGTTCTGCTGGAACGCGGGCGAAGGCATGCTGCAAATCATCCATCGTCCCGGCAACACCGAAGTTGATTACCTCGACTGGAGCCGCGAGCCGCAAGACAGCCATGAAGAGCGTCTGCAGGCGCTGCTCAAGCGCGAGCGCGAAGCCGGTTTTGATCTGCTCAATCAGGCGCCATTCCACCTGCGCCTGATACGTGTGGGTGAGGCGCGATACTGGTTCATGATGAGCAATCACCACATCCTCATCGATGCCTGGTGCCGTTCGCTGCTGATGAGCGACTTTTTTGAAATCTACAGTGCGCTTGGCGAAGGTCGCGCCCCGCAACTGACCACGCCACCGCGCTATCGCGAGTACATCAGTTGGCTGCAACAGCAGGACCTGCAGCAGGCCAACGCTTGGTGGCAGCGCAACCTGCAAGGCTTTGAACGGACCACTTACATCCCCACCGACCGGCCTTTGCTGCGCGAGCATGCGGGCGCTAGCGGCGGCATGCTGGTGGGCGACTGCTACACCCGGCTTGAGGTCAAAGATGGCGTGCGGTTGCGTGAACTGGCGCAGCAGCACCAATTGACCATCAACACCTTTGCCCAGGCGGCATGGGCGTTGGTGCTGCGACGCTTAATCGGTGAGCGCGACGTGGTGTTTGGCGTTACCGTGGCCGGGCGCCCGGTGCAACTGCCGCAAATGCAGCAGACGGTCGGGCTGTTTATCAACAGCGTGGCCCTGCGTGTGCAGATGCCTGAAGACGGTCAGGCGCTGAGCGTTCGGCAATGGCTGAGCGCCTTGCTCGAACACAATATGGAGTTGCGCGAGTACGAGTACTTGCCGCTGGTGACGATTCAGGAGCGCAGCGAACTGCCCAAAGGCCAGCCGCTGTTCGACAGCCTGTTTGTGTTCGAGAACGCGCCGGTCGATATGTCGGTGCTGGACCGGGCCCAGAGCCTGAACGCCACCTCGGACTCAGGTCGTACCCATACCAACTTCCCGCTCACCGCCGTGTGCTACCCCGGCGATGACCTGGGCTTGCACCTGTCTTACGACCAGCGCTTTTTTGAGCGCAGCAGCGTTGAGCGCCTGCTCAGTGAGTTCAAGCGCTTGTTGCTGGCCTTGATGGACGGCGTCAATGGCGACATGGCCGACTTGCCTTTGCTGGGCGAGGCTGAGCAGCAATTCCTTATAGAGGGCTGCAACCGAAGCCAGCGCGAGTACCCGTTGCAGCACAGCTATGCTGAACTGTTCGAAGCCCAAGTGGCAGCGCATCCGCAGCGCATCGCGGCCGGTTGCCTGGAGCAGCAGTGGAGTTACCACGAACTGAACCAGCGCAGTAACCGCCTGGGCCATGCCTTGATCGCAGGCGGTGTGCGTATGGATCAACCGGTGGCGCTGCTGGCGGAGCGCGGGCTGGACTTGCTGGGCATGATCATCGGCAGCTTCAAGGCCGGTGCGGGCTATTTGCCGCTGGATCCGGCGCTGCCAGGGCCGCGTCTGAGCCGCATTTTGGAGCTAAGCCGCACGCCGCTGCTGGTTTGCACCCAGGCCTGTCGCGAGCAGGCGCAAGCCTTGCTCGATGAGTCAGGTTGCGCCGTGCGTCCACGGTTACTGGTATGGGAAGACGTGCAAGCCGGGACGTGGACGGATCACAACCCGCAGGTCTACAGCGGCCCGGACAACCTCGCCTACGTCATCTACACCTCGGGTTCCACCGGGTTGCCCAAAGGCGTGATGGTTGAGCAACGCGGCATGCTCAACAACCAGTTGAGCAAATTGCCGTACCTGCAACTGAGCAAGGCGGATGTGATTGCGCAGACCGCCTCGCAAAGCTTCGATATTTCGGTGTGGCAGTTCCTCGCGGCCCCCTTGTTCGGTGCGCGGGTCGAGATCGTTCCGAACACCATCGCCCACGACCCGCAAGCCCTGCTGGCGCAGGTCAATGGCCAAGGCATAAGCGTGCTGGAAAGCGTGCCGTCGCTGATCCAAGGGATGCTGGCCGAGGCCCCTGTTGAACTGAAGGGTTTACGCTGGATGCTCCCCACCGGCGAGGCCATGCCGCCAGAACTGGCGCAGCAATGGCTGTTGCGTTACCCCGAGATTGGCCTGGTCAATGCCTATGGCCCGGCCGAATGTTCGGATGACGTGGCGTTCTTCCGCGTTGATCATGGGGCGACTCAAGGCAGCTACTTGCCGATTGGCACGCCGACCGACAACAACCGTCTGTACCTGCTCGACGACGCGCTGCAACTGGTCGCACTCGGCGCGGTGGGTGAGTTGTGCGTGGCAGGCACCGGCGTGGGCCGGGGTTATGTCAGCGACCCGCTGCGCACCGCGCTGGCCTTTGTGCCGAACCCGTTCGGTGCTCCGGGTGAGCGTTTGTACCGCACTGGCGACCTGGCGCGGCGGCGCAGCGACGGGGTGCTGGAGTACGTCGGGCGCATCGACCATCAAGTGAAAATTCGCGGTTATCGGATCGAACTGGGGGAAATCGAAGCGCGCCTGCACGAGCAACCAGAGCTGCGTGATGCGGCGGTCAGCGTGCAGGAAGGGCCCAATGGCAAATACCTGGTCGGCTATCTGGTGGCCGCGCAAACGGCCCTTGGCCTGAGCGAGCGGCTGGACCGGGTCAAACAGCGCCTGCGCGCTGAACTGCCGGACTACATGGTGCCGCTGCATTGGTTGTGGCTGGAGCGATTGCCCCTCAACGCCAACGGCAAACTCGACCGCAAGGCGCTGCCGGCGGTAGACATCGGCCAGTTGCAGCGTGAGGACTACCTGGCGCCACGCACAGAACTGGAACACACCTTGGCAGGCATCTGGAGTGAAGTCCTGGGCGTCGAGCGGGTAGGGGTCAACGACAACTTCTTCGAGCTGGGCGGCCACTCCTTGCTGGCGACACAAATCGCCTCGCGGGTACAGAAAGTACTGCAACGCAACGTGCCGTTACGGGCGATGTTTGAATGCAGTTGCGTGGCCGAGTTGGCGGTGTACATCGAAGGGCTGGAAAGCAGCGAAATCAACGATGAAAAAGTCGACCGCCTGAGCGACCTGATGGCCGAACTCGAAGGGCTGTAACAACACCCCCTGTAGGAGCCGGGCTTGCCTCGCGATCTGTTGATCTTAACCATCAACAGATCGCAGCCTGCGGCAGCTCCAGGGTGAACTGCACGTTACGAGTTGTTCGCTTCTCGCTACGCTTGGCATCTCGACAGCAAGCCAATGGAATTGTGCATGGAACACACTCATTACAGTGGCGGATGCGTTTGTGGCTCGATCCGTTATAAAGCCTTGGGCTCTGCAGAAAACGCTCATACCTGCTCATGCAAAACTTGTCAGCGGCATACAGGCTCACCGACCGTCGTGTGGGTTGAGTTTGCGCAAGAACGGGTCAAGTGGGTAGGGGCCGGGGGG
The DNA here is from genome assembly GCF_009600165.1 of Pseudomonas sp. FSL R10-0399. NCBI lineage: Bacteria > Pseudomonadati > Pseudomonadota > Gammaproteobacteria > Pseudomonadales > Pseudomonadaceae > Pseudomonas > Pseudomonas sp. FSL R10-0399. Next base: position 2,554 of record NZ_WIWK01000152.1, on the reverse strand, counting down.
GCTCCTTCGGTCTTCAGAACCTCGGATTACTCCAGCAGGGCCTTTTGCCCAACGTGCGGAAGCTCGATTGGCGCAATCGATGATGAGCCGACGATTGCATTGCTGATTGGCGGTTTTGATGACAATAACGGCGCCGAGCTGGCGCCGTTGTACCACTCGTTTGAGGACATCCGACCACGCTGGTGGTGTTTGACGCCATTAACCCCGTAGTCGCTGTCGAGGTACGAGGCTGCGATAGTTACTTGGGCCCCAAAATCTGCACCAGCTTGTCTGGCGACGGCGCACCTTGCTGTTGTTGCAGGTTGCCTTGGTCGTCCAGGTAGAAAATTGCCGGGGTTGCCGACAGTTCCAGGTCGTTCATGAGCTGGGCGTTGGCATCGAGCTTGGCCTGTACGTCAGCCGGGATTTTGCTCAAAGCCTTGAGGGTGCTGGCCTTGCCGGCTTTTTCGTGTGCCTGCAGGGCTTGCTGCGGGTCTTTGGCGGACAGCAGGGCGGCAGACTTGCCCGGGCTGTCTTCGCGGATAATGCCCACCATGATGTGGCGTAATTGCACTTTGCCTGAATCGACCCACGGGCGGGCCTGTTCCCAGAACATGTTGCAGTACGGGCAGTTCGGGTCGCTGAACAGGTAAACGGTGCGCGGCGCATCCTTTTTACCGTCCTGGATCCAGTTGCTCTTCTCCATGTTGGCCCAGACCTCTTTAGCCATCGGCGCATAGACCAGCTTTTGCAGCGGCGCCAGGCTCAGGTCTTTGCCGTCGGCGTCATACAGGTTGCCGACCAGCACATTGCCGTCAGCGGTCAGGTACAAGGCCATGCCACGGTTCTGGTACTGCGCGGCATAGCCTTTCAAACCGCTGGGCGCATCAAAGCTGCCGACGATTTTCGCGCCCTTGGCTTCGATTTTCTTGATGGCTGGAGGCAGTTCTTCAGCTTGTAGCACAGGCGACTGCAGCAGGGCAGCGCCAAACAGAGAGGTCAGGCTAAGGGTTAACAGTTTGCGGTTAAGCATGTTTGCGTATTCCTTGCAGGGTCGACCTGTTGGGCCGACTTTGAATGTTCTTTGGTAAAGCCTTGCATGGCCTGCGCCAGGCTGGCATCGGACAATTCGCCCAAATGGCTGCGCAGCAAACGCCCGTCAGCGCTGTAGAAGAGCGTAGTCGGTAGCGCCATGGAGCCGACCTTCTGGGCCAGTTGCCCGCTGCTGTCGAACAAGATGTTGCTCAGGCTCAGACCCTGGGTTTCGAGGAACGTACTGACGCTCTGCATGCTTTCGCCCTGATTGACGAATAAAAACGTCACATCTTGATGCTGTTTTTGCGCGTTCTGCAGCACCGGCATTTCCCGGCGGCACGGCGGGCACCACGTGGCCCACAAGTTGATGACCAGCGGGCCGCCCTGGTAACTGCTCAGTTGCACCGATTCGCCATTGGCTGTGCGCAAGGTCAGTTCAGGCAGGCGCGAACCCTGCTCATAGAGGCTGGAAGACAGGCTGGCCAAAATCCAGAAGGTCAGGCCAGTACTCAACCCCCAGGCCAATGGGCGGCGCAAGCCCGCACGGCGCCAACCCCAGAGCACCGCACCCGCCACCACGGCCACCAGGCCGGGCCAGACCATAAACCCGCCGTCACGCAAATCGAGCATTTTCAACGGGCTGTTCTGGAAGTGCGGCCAGAAGGCGAGTACAAAACCGATACGCGCCACGAGCAAGCCCAGCAAAAACAGGGCAAACAACACTGACTCAGGGTTCTCGCCGCCACGTTTGGCCACCCGCCAACCGACCAGTGTCGCCAGGGCGAGGGCCAGGATCAGCAGCAGGTGGTTAATTGCCAAGGCAAACGAACCGATGGTCAGGGTGAGCATTTATGGGGTTTCCCGAGTGGCATTCCAGTTTTTCAAAAAAGTCTCGGCGTTTACTTCGCCGGTGATCCGCTGCCCACGACGCTCAACCCCATTGGGCCCTATCCAGACAAAACTGGGCGGGCCGGGTACCTGGTAACGGCTGAGCAATTCGCGGCTGGCGACATTATCGGCAGTCACATCAAGACGCAACAGTCGCACGCCCTGCAAAGCCGATTGCACCTCAGGTTTGGCGAACACCTGTTTTTCCATGACTTTGCACGACACGCACCAGTCGGCGTAGTAGTCGAGCAACACCCATTGCCCCTCGGCCTTGGCGCTGGCCAGTTCACGGTCGAGGCTGGCAGGGTCGTTGAGGGTAATGAAGTCGCCGTGGTCATTGCTGACCGTAGTGCCGATCACGGTTTTAGCGGTGTACACCTGCAACGGTTGACCCAGGTCGGTGCCGCCCCCGGCGGCCCCTATCAGCATCAAACCACCCCAAATCCCGGCCAGCAGGCTCAAGGGGTTAAACAGCGGCTTGGCGCGGGCGAAGTGTTGCGCTTGTTGCCACAGGCTGCTGGCAAAAATAATCAGCAACACGCCCCACAACCCCAGCCACAGGGTTTCACTGACCACCGGGCGCAGCAACAACAGGGCCGTAGCGAGGAACAGGAAACCAAACAGCCCTTTGGTCAGATCCATCCAGGCGCCC
>NZ_WIWK01000151.1:0-11371 GCF_009600165.1 Pseudomonas sp. FSL R10-0399 | reverse complement strand
GGCTGCCGCTGGGCGAACAAAGCTACTTGGCGACCTGGACCGAAGCCGGTTTCGGACGCTTGGGCATTCACGCGGCTGACGGCAGCGTCGAAGACTTCACCGGCGACTACAGCCGGTTTCGCTGCCTGGCGCTGGATGATGCCTACCTCTATTGCATCGCCGCCTCCCCCGTCAGCCCGTCGGCGATCCTGCGCATTCGCCGCAGCGACAAACAAACCCGCGTGCTGGCCGGTGGCGTAGCGCCCTTGCCCGCCGAACAAATCAGCCGCCCGCAGACCTTGCGCTACCCGTCCGGCAACGGCGAAGCCCACGGCTTCTTCTACCCGGCGATGCACGGCGAGGTTAAACCGCCCTTGGTGGTTTTCGTGCACGGCGGCCCGACATCCGCCTGCTACCCGATGCTCGACCCGCGTATTCAGTACTGGACCCAGCGCGGCTTTGCCGTGGCCGACCTCAACTACCGGGGCAGCACCGGCTATGGCCGCGACTATCGGCAAGCCTTACACCTGAAATGGGGCGAAGTGGACGTTGAAGATGCCTGCGCGGTGGTCAGCTACCTGGCCGGGCAAGGGCTGATTGATGGCGAAAAAGCCTTTATTCGGGGCGGCAGCGCGGGCGGCTACACCACCCTGTGTGCGCTGGCGTTCAAAGATGTATTTCGTGGCGGTGCCAGCCTGTATGGCGTCAGCGACCCGATTGCCCTGACGCGCAGCACCCACAAGTTTGAAGGCGACTACCTCGACTGGCTGATCGGCGACCCTGTGCGCGATGCCGAGCGTTATGCGGCGCGCACACCGTTGCTGCACGCCGGGCAAATCCGCGTGCCGGTGATCTTCTTTCAAGGTGAACTGGACGCCGTGGTCGTGCCACAGCAAACCCGCGACATGCTCAAGGCCCTGGAAGACAACGGCATCCCGGCCAAAGCGTATTACTACCCACAAGAACGCCACGGCTTTCGCAAAGCCAGCAACCAGGCCCACGCGCTCGAGCACGAATGGCAGTTCTACAGCGAATTGCTAAACCCCTGAACCCCAAAATCCCTGTAGGAGCGAGCTCGCCTCGCGATCTTTTGATCTTAAAAGCTCGCGAGACAAGCTCGCTCCTACAGACGGCGGGTCAATTCGAACGCTTGGCGATGATGTACACCGCGTGCACCATCCCCGGGATGTAGCCGCACAGGGTCAGCAAGATGTTCAACCAGAATGCCCCGCCAAACCCCACCTGCATGAACACGCCCAATGGCGGCAGCAAAATGGCAATGATGATCTTCAGAAATTCCATACGCTAGGCTCCCAGTCCTTAACGGGCTCACACGGCCCTTACCCTTAATCGACTCACAGGCCCGACAAAAGGTTCAGCGCAGACTTATCCACAGAAAAAAAAACGCCCCGCGCCGAACGAAACAGGCACAGGGCGACGCGTTATACCGCGAGACGGTTCTTTAAAAGGCGTTACGTCGCAACCGCACGACGGCAGTGCAACTGCGCCGTACGTACGCGGGCAAAGGCCCGGGCCAGACGCAGCAACATCTCGTCGATGTTGCCTTTGCTGACGCACAACGCCGGGGTAAAGCGCAGGCAATTGGGCTGCGGGGCGGTGATCAACAGCCCTTCGTACAGCGCAGCTTTAACCACGTCCTCGGCCGAGTCATCCGACAAGGTCAGGCCCCAAAACAAACCCTGACCGCGCAATTCACCCTGTGCATAACTATTGGCCAGTCGCCCCAGCCCTTCGCGCAGGTACTGACCCGCGTCGCGCACTTGCGCCAGAAAATCTTTTTCCAGAATCGTGTCGAGCACCGCCACACCGGCTGCGGTCATCAACGCGTTGCCGTGGTGGGTGCCGCCCAGCTCGCCGGGCTCCAGGCAACAAGCTTTGCCACGGGCCAACAATGCGGCCAACGGCACGCCGCCACCCAGGCCTTTGCCCAGGGTGACGATGTCGGCGCGCACGCCGTAGTTCTGCTCTGCCAGCAACGACCCGCAGCGGCCCATGCCGGTCTGGACTTCATCCAGAATCAGCAAAATACCCAGCTCGCGGCACAGGCGCTCGACGCCCTTGAGGTAATGCTCGGTCGCCGGAATGACCCCCGCATCGCTCTGCACCGGCTCCAGCATGATGGCCACGGTCTGTGCATCCACCGCCGCATGCAGTGCAGGCAAGTCGTTAAACGGTACGTTGATAAAGCCCGGCAGTTGCGGCTCAAAGCGGTTGTCGAAGGTGCCGCTGCCCGAGGCCGACATCGCGCCGAAGCTACGACCGTGGCAGCTGCGCGTTGCGGTGATGATCCGGTGGGCGCCGTTGCGGTGCAGTTGGCCCCACTTGCGCGCCAGCTTGATCGCGCCTTCGTTGGCCTCGGCCCCGGTGTTTAAAAAGTGCACCTGATCGCTGCCCGTGCTCTGGCACAAGCGCTCGGCCAGGGTCAGCATGGCGCGGTTATAAAAGCCTGCGCCGGGGTTCATCAATGACTGGGCTTGTTCCGTCATGGCCTTGACCAGCACCGACGGGCTGTGGCCCAGGCTGTTCACGGCACCCCCCTGGGTGAAATCGAGGTACGCACGGCTGTCGCTGTCCCACATCCAAGAACCCTGGCCACGCACAAACACCTGCGCCGGGCGGTCTACGCTGGGCATCAGGCAAAAGCGGGCTTCGGGGGTGCTCTCATGCGCGGGGGCAGGCTCCGCCACGGGTTGAGCAAGATGGGCTTGGGGGCGACGCAAGTTAAACAGGTTCATGCACGCAGGCCTTGTGTTCATAAGCAGATTCGATTTGCAACCGCCCCGGCACGGCCCGGGCGCTAAAACCTCTGGCGGGTTTTTAGCCTTGCCTATGTAAATAAGCGCGCCACCGGTACGGTTTATCGCGCGTTTTAGCTCGATAGCCCCAGTGGAACGGGCGTAGACTAGGCGCCCACAAGCCTTTGAGCTATTTCGTTTTTTAAGCATTTTCGATAAGTATTACTTATGGATTTCAAGCAACTGCGTTATTTCGTCGCGGTGTACGAAGAAGGCCATGTGGGCCGCGCTGCCGAGCGTCTGTCGATCTCGCAACCGGCGCTGTCACAGCAGATCCGCCAGCTCGAACACAACCTCGACGTGACCCTCTTCGAACGGAGCAGCAAACGCCTGCTGCCCACCCTGGCCGCCCACACGCTGTACAACCACGCGTTGCCGCTGCTCGACGGTTTGCAGCGTGCGCGTGAAGCGTTGAGCAACTTTCAGGGCCATGCACTGCGCACCATTGCCATTGGCGTGCTGCAAACCGTGCACACCAGCCTGGTGCCGCAAATGCTCGAGCGCGTGCGCCAGGCACAGCCGCATCTGGTGGTACAGATTTACGAATTGACCGGCATGGAAATCGAGCGGCGCCTGCTCAATGGCTCACTCGACATCGGCATCAGTTACCTGCCGCCGCGCCAGCCGGGGTTGCATGGCACGCCGCTATACGAAGATGAACTGCAACTGGTCATCCCGGCGGATCACCCGCTGCGTGAATTCAAGAAAGTGTCACTGGCACAGGCCGCCGAGTTGCCGATGTTGTTGCTCGGGGAAGAGTTTCAGGTGCGCCAGATCTGGCAAAACCAACTGGCCAGCCTGGGCCGTCGCCCGCAGGTGCAGGCCGAGTTGAACACCATGGCCGGGATACTCGACAGCTTGCTGCACACCAAGTTGGCGACCGTGCTGCCGGGGCGCTCGCGCCATGAGAATGACCATCAGGCGCTGCTCTGGAAGCCCCTGAGCGAGCCTCGCGTGCCGCTGAAGGTCGGCCTGGTGTGCCGCGACGTCCAGCGCCAGCAAGCCACGCTGGGGCTATTGCGCAGCCTGCTTGAAGACGTGATTCATTCGTAGTCGCTGCCGAAGGCTGCGAAGGGTTGCGGAGCAACCCGTTTTCTTGAGAGCGGCGCAACGCCCATCGCAGCCTCGTGCCTCGGCAGCGACTACAAGAAATCGGAATTTCAGGCGCACAAAAAAGAAAACCCCGCCTAAGCGGGGTTTTGCAGACTGTTTCCCTGACATCCTTTTCGCTCCACCATCCTGGCGGAATCCTACGTGTCCGTGTTGTTGCTTTGAGCTTCCTGCTCTACGTCCTTGAAACCAAGATTACCCATGGATCCAATTTCGCGATATGGGCGATTGGCAGTACGTAATGTAAGCAAAAGCTTACAAATGACTAAACACCTTAAAACAGGGCCTCATCGAGCAAATACAGCGACTCACTGCCCGCCTTGACCGAAGTACTCAACGAATGAATACGCGGCAATAAACGCGCGAAATAAAAGCGTGCAGTGCCCAGCTTGCTGGCGTAGAACGCGTCATCCGCCTCTTTACCCTGCGCCGCACGGGCCATCAGCGCCCACATGTAGGCATACGCGGTGTAGCCAAACACATGCAGGTACTCCACCGACGCCGCGCCGATTTCATTCGGGTTGTGTTGTGCGCGGTCCAGTACCCAGGCGGTCAACTGATCAAGGTTGTCCAGCGCAGCGGCCAACGGTTGGGTGAACTCGTTCAGGTCAGCCGGGGCCTGCGCGATGAACTGGCGGATCTCGTCAGCAAACACGCGGTAGTCAGCGCCGCGATTGCCGACGATCTTGCGCCCCATCAGGTCCAGCGCCTGAATGCCGTTGGTGCCTTCGTAGATCTGCGTAATGCGTACATCGCGCACCAGTTGCTCTTGGCCCCACTCGCGAATGTAGCCATGGCCGCCAAACACTTGCTGGCCGTGCACCGTGGTCTCCAGCCCAAGGTCGGTCAAGAAGGCCTTGGCCACCGGCGTCAGCAACGCCACCAAACCATCAGCGCGAGCGCGGGCGGTCGGGTCTTCGCTGAACTTGGCAATGTCCAACTGATTGGCCACGTAAGTCGAGAACGCACGGCCGCCTTCGTTGGACGCCTTCATGGTCAGCAGCATGCGGCGCACGTCCGCGTGCACGATGATCGGGTCTGCCGCTTTGTCTTTGGCCTGTGCGCCGGTTGCCGCGCGCCCTTGCAGGCGGTCACGGGCATATTCCACGGCGTTCTGGTACGAGCGCTCGCCCGAGGCCAGGCCCTGGATACCCACGCCCAGACGCTCGTAGTTCATCATGGTGAACATCGCCGCCAGGCCACGGTTAGGTTCACCCACCAGATAACCCACGGCTTCATCGAAGTTCATCACGCAGGTCGACGACGCCTTGATGCCCATCTTGTGTTCGATCGAGCCGCAGAACACCGGGTTACGCTCACCCAGGCTGCCATCGGCGTTGACCAGCACCTTGGGCACCAGGAACAGCGAAATGCCTTTAGGCCCCGCCGGTGCGTCCGGCAGCTTGGCCAGTACTAAATGAATGATGTTTTCGGTGAGGTCGTGTTCGCCACCGGTGATAAAAATCTTGGTCCCGCTGACCTTGAACGAACCGTCAGCTTGCGGCTCGGCCTTGGTGCGAATCATCCCCAGGTCGGTCCCGGCGTGCGGCTCGGTCAAGCACATGGAACCGGCCCACTCGCCCGAGTACATATTGGGCAGGTACGTGGCTTTGAGTTCTTCGCTGGCGTGGGCGTTGATCGACACGCAGGCGCCAGAGGTGAGCATCGGGTACAGGCCAAAGGCCAGGCTGGAGGAGTTGATCATTTCTTCGACCTGGGCCGATACCGCCTTGGGCATGCCCATGCCGCCGAAATCGGGGTTGCCACCCACGCCCACCCAACCGCCTTCGGCGTAGGTTTTATAGGCATCGACAAAACCGGCCGGTGTGGTCACCACGGAGTCATTCCAGTGGCAGCCTTCCTCGTCAGCGTCGCGGCTCAACGGGGCGACGCTCTTGGCGGTCACCTTGCCGGCTTCTTCGAGAATGGCTTCGACCGTTTCAGCATCAACGGACTCGGCCAATGCAGGCAATTGCGCCCAGAGAGCCGCAACTTCGAACACTTCATTGAGGACGAAGCGCATATCACGCAGCGGCGCTTTGTAATCAGCCATGGCAAACCTCGTAATCTGTAAACGACGATTAATGTGGGACGCAGTCTAGCTTAACGACGTGAGCGATACATAGGGTCAAGCAGTGACTGATATTTATAATCTGGTCACTATTTTGTAGGAGCGAGCTTGCCTCGCGATCTTTTGATCTTTAAAAGATCGCGAGGCAAGCTCGCTCCTACAGGGGAAAACCAAAAAAGCCGCTTTCCCGAAGGAGAAGCGGCTTTTCAAGGTGACTCACCGGGGCTTAGTAGCCCAGATCGAAGTCTTCTTCTTTCATGTCCATCAGGTTGGCAGCACCCGACAACATGGCCGCAACGTGTGTGCGGGTACGCGGCAGGATGCGCTGGAAGTAGAAGCGCGCAGTCTGCAGCTTGGCTTTATAGAAGGCTTCTTCAGAAGTGCCCTCGGCCAGTTTTGCAGCCGCCAGACGCGCCATGTCAGCCCAGAAGTACGCCAGGCACGCATAACCGGAATACATCAGGTAGTCGACCGAGGCCGCACCCACTTCTTCACGGTCTTTCATGGCCGCCATACCGACCTTCATGGTCAGCTCGCCCCACTCTTTGTTCAGTGCAGCCAACGGCGCGACGAACTCTTTAACCGCTTCGTTGCCTTCGTTGTTCTGGCAGAACTTGTGGACGATCTTGGTGAAGCCCTTGAGCGCTTCGCCTTGAGTCATCAGCACTTTACGGCCCAGCAGGTCGAGTGCCTGGATGCCGGTGGTGCCTTCGTACAGCATCGAAATGCGGCTGTCGCGAACGTTCTGCTCCATGCCCCACTCAGCGATAAAGCCGTGGCCGCCGTAGATTTGCACGCCGTGGTTGGCGGCTTCGAAGCCCACTTCGGTCATGAACGCTTTAGCAATCGGCGTCATGAACGCCAGCAGCGCGTCGGCTTTTTTCTTCTCTTCTTCATCAACGCCGTATTTCACGATGTCGACTTGCTTGGCGGTGAAATACACCATGGCGCGGTTGCCTTCAGCAAACGCCTTGGTGGTCAGCAGCATGCGACGCACGTCCGGGTGAACGATGATCGGGTCAGCCGCTTTTTCAGGGGCTTTAGGGCCTGTCAGCGAACGCATTTGCAGGCGGTCACGGGCATATTTCAAGCCGCCCTGGAAGGCGATTTCAGCGTGGGACAGACCTTGCAGTGCAGTGCCCAGACGTGCGGTATTCATGAAGGTGAACATGCAGTTCAGGCCTTTGTTCGGCGGGCCGATCAAGAAGCCGGTGGCGCCGTCAAAGTTCATCACGCAGGTGGCGTTACCGTGGATGCCCATTTTGTGCTCAAGCGAGCCACAGGACACGGCGTTGCGCTCACCCAGGGTGCCGTCGGCGTTAGCCTTGAACTTGGGCACGATGAACAGCGAGATACCTTTGGTGCCAGTCGGTGCATCCGGCAGGCGGGCCAGTACGATGTGGACGATGTTGTCGGCCATGTCGTGTTCACCGGCCGAGATAAAGATCTTGGTGCCGGAAATCTTGTACGAACCATCAGCCTGAGGTTCAGCCTTGGTGCGCAGCAGGCCCAGGTCGGTACCGCAATGCGATTCGGTCAGGCACATGGTGCCGGTCCACTCGCCGGTTACCAGCTTGGTCAGGTAGGTGTTTTGCTGCTCTGGGGTGCCGTGCTCGGAGATGGTGTTCATCGCGCCGTGCGACAGGCCCGGGTACATGCCCCACGACCAGTTGGCCGCACCGACCATTTCACTCACCGCCAGGCCCAGGGACTCTGGCAGGCCTTGGCCGCCGTGGTCGACGTCATGGGCCAGGCTTGGCCAGCCGCCTTCAACGAATTGTTTGTAGGCTTCTTTAAAGCCCGTCGGCGTTTTAACACCGGATTCACTCCAGGTGCAGCCTTCGATGTCACCCACGCGGTTCAGCGGTGCCAGCACCTGCTCACAAAACTTGGCGCCTTCTTCAAGAATGGCGTCAACCATATCTGGCGTAGCGTCCTGGCAAGCCGGCAGGCTCTGATAGTGCGCTTCGTAACCGAGCAGTTCGTCACGAACGAAGCGAATATCACGCAAGGGGGCCTTGTAATCAGGCATAGCGATAAACCTCTGCTGATGAATCCGGGGATGAACAACCGCGTAGATTTGTTATTGCGGTCAAACAGGTGTTTGAAACATACGTTTACGCCCATTTGTTGTCAAGCAGCGCGAAGCCTCCGTTCGTCTTGGTACGAACAGATCTCAGAGAAGGAAGGGGCATTGAATCCTGTAGGAGCGAGCTCGCCTCGCGATCTTTTGATATTTAAAAGATCGCAAGGCAAGCCCGTAGTTTAGGGCTCAGTCCAGCAGGTCCAGCTGCAAGTGTTCAGCCACCGCTTGCGCCGAGGCCGTTTTGAGTTTGGGCACACGGCCCAGGCAAGGGGCCGGCAGGCGCTCGGCCAGGGTGGCGAGGTTTTCTTCAAGGCGCGCCGTTTTCGGGCCAATGATATTGGCCACCCAACCGGCCAGTTGCAGGCCGTCGCGGGCGATGGCTTCGGCGGTCAACAAGGCATGGCTGATGCACCCCAGGCGCACGCCGACCACCAGAATCACCGGCAAGTCGAGGGCCTGCGCCAGGTCCGACAAACTGTCTTGCCCCGACAGCGGGACTCGCCAGCCTCCCGCCCCTTCAATCAAGGTGAAGTCGGCCTGCTGGGCCAGCACATGGCGCATGGGCGCCAGCAGGGTTTGTACATTGACCACCTGGCCAGCTTCACGCGCCGCAATGTGCGGGGCGATGGGCGGCTCAAAGGCCACCGGATTGACCTCGTCATAGGTCAACGTCACAGAACTCTCGGCCATCAATGCCAGCGCATCGGCATTGCGCAGCCCTTGCGGGGTGATCTCACAGCCCGAGGCCACCGGTTTGCCAGCCACGGTGCTCAATCCGGCTTCGCGCGCGGCATACAACAAACCGGCGGCAATCGTGGTTTTGCCGACATCAGTGTCGGTTCCCGTAATGAAGTACGCTGGGCTCATCGCGTTTTCTCCAGGATGCCGTAGACCACCTGATAAGTTGCCGGTAGCCCTTGTGGCTGACGAAATTGCTCATAAGCGCTAACCAAAGCCTGCAGCCGCGCTCTGCCGGTCAACCCTTCAGGGCGACCCGGGTTCAGATTATGCGCACCCAATGCTTTCAATTCATGGGTCAGTTGACGCACCTGCGCGTAGTGCAGCACATGGGGCTGACTCTGCAAGTTGAGCACGCGCATCGAGCTGTCTGCGCACAGCTGCTGATAGGCGGCAAACTCACGAAAACGGTTCACATGGACTTGCCCGTCCACGGCCCGCCAACTGTCACGCAGCTCACTTAACGTGCCCACGCACAAACTGGCAAAGGCCATGACGCCACCGGGTTTGAGCACTCGATGGGCTTCGCTGAGCACCCGCGCAAAATCACCGCACCACTGCAACGCCAGGCTGGAAAATATCAGGTCGCAACTGTCGGCTTGCAACGGCAAGCTTTCGGCATCCCCGGCGATAAAATGCGCGGCGCCGCCCAAGGGCCGGGCGAACGCCAGCATGCCCTGGGCGATGTCCAGCGCCAGCCCTTCACTGTGAGGAAATTTCTGCGCCAGGGCCCGGCTGAAATAGCCCGTGCCGCTGCCCAGATCCAGCCAGCGCTGCGGCGCCAGACCAGCCGGTAAACGCGCCAGCAACGCATGCCCGACGTCACGTTGCAGCTCGGCCACGCTGTCGTAACTGGCCGCCGCACGCGAAAACGACACCGCCACCTGGCGCTTGTCCGGCAGGTGGCCTGCACACGTTGCAACACTGAGATCAGTCATCGTCCAGCTCATGTAAAAAAGCCTGAATCGCGGCCGCCAGCTCGTGGGGCGCTTCCAGTAAAAAGGCATGACAGGCCTGTTCAATCAGACCCACTTCGACATCGGGCAACAGCGCCAGCAACGCCTCGGCAGCCGCCACCGGCACCAGCCCGTCGGTCCCGGCAAACAGGTGCAGTTGCGGCCCGTTGAAGGCTTGCAGTGCCGGGCGCACATCCAGTTGGCCCAGCAGTTCCAGCCCGGCCAACAAGGGTTCCGGCTGCACTTTGGGGGCTGCGCCCAAGAGCAATTGCGTCATGGCGCGCGGGTCTGCCGCGCCTTGGCTACACAGCAGAGCAAAGCGCTTGAAGGTGCTGTGCGGCGCTTCAGCGAAGCCTGATAAAAACGCCTCGAAGGTGGCGTTAGGCATCGCCGTTGGCCAGTCCTCACGGCTAACAAAACTCGGGTTACTGGCCAAAGTGATCAACCCGCAGCAGCGATCGCCACGGCGAGCTGCCAACTCACTGGCGAGCATCCCGCCCAGGGACCAGCCGCCCAGCCAGGCGTTGTCGGGCAGGTTGGCGTCCAGCTCGTCGAGCCAGTCGTCCAGTTGTGCTGACTCCAGCACCGGCAGCGGTTCGACCTCAACCCGCAAATGCTCATCCAGGCCACGCAAGGCTGCGGCCAACGGTTCCAGCGGGGAAATCCCCAAGCCCCAGCCGGGCAGCAAAATCAGACGATCACGCATGGTCGGGCTCCAGCTTTCGCCAACAGTCATCCAGTGCGCTTAACAATAGCTGCACCTGAGCCTCTGTGTGGGCCGCCGACAAGGTCACGCGCAACCGCGCACTGCCCGCCGGTACCGTCGGCGGGCGGATCGCGGTCACCAGCAAACCGCGCTCACGCAACATCGCTGACAAACGCAACGCCCGGCCACTGTCGCCAATCACGATCGGCTGGATCGGCGTAAAGCTGTCCATCAACTGCAAACCGATCTGCTCGGCGCCCCTGCGGAACTGGCTAATCAGGGTGTTCAGGTGCTCACGACGCCAGTGCTCGCTGCGCAACAGCTCAAGGCTTTTGAGGGTGGCGCAGGCCAGCGCGGGCGGCTGGCTGGTGGTGTAGATATAAGGCCGGGCGAACTGGATCAAGCTCTCGATCAGCTCTTCGCTGCCCGCCACAAACGCACCGCTGGTGCCGAAGGCTTTGCCCAGCGTGCCCACCAGCACCGGCACGTCGTCCACGCCCAAGCCAAAATGCTCGGCAATCCCGCCGCCCTGCGCACCCAGCGGGCCAAAGCCGTGGGCATCGTCGACCATCAGCCAGGCGCCTTTGGCCTTGGCCTCACGGGCCAGGCTCGGCAAGTCGGCCACATCGCCGTCCATGCTGAACACGCCGTCGGTGACCACCAAAGTGTTGCCGCAGGCTTTCTCCAGACGCTTGGCCAGGCTGGCCGCGTCGTTGTGCAAATAGCGGTTGAAGCGCGCGCCGCTGAGCAAACCGGCATCCAGCAACGAGGCGTGATTGAGACGGTCTTCGAGCACCGTATCGCCCTGCCCGACCAGGGCCGTGACCGCCCCCAGATTGGCCATGTAGCCATTACTGAACAGCAGCGCACGCGGGCGCCCGGTGAACTCGGCCAGGACCTCCTCCAGTG
>NZ_WIWK01000150.1:0-11796 GCF_009600165.1 Pseudomonas sp. FSL R10-0399 | reverse complement strand
GCCGCAACTCAAGCACGGCGGCCCGGGCCGCGCAGGGGGCGGCGAAGAACTGGGCGGTTTGCGTGCGGTAAAACACTACCTGCAACGCGCCGCCGTGCAGGGCTCGCCGAGCATGCTGGCAGCGGTGACCGGGGAATACGTACGCGGCGCCAAGGTCATCGAAACCGACGTGCACCCGTTCCGCCGGTACTTCCAGGACCTGCAGATCGGCGAGTCACTCCTGACCCACCGGCGCACCGTCACCGAAGCCGACCTGGTGAACTTCGGTTGCCTGTCGGGTGATCACTTCTATATGCACTTTGATGACATCGCCGCCAAAGAATCGCAGTTCGGCAAACGCATTGCCCACGGCTACTTTGTGCTGTCGGCAGCGGCTGGCCTGTTCGTCTCCCCGGCACCCGGCCCGGTACTGGCCAACTACGGGCTGGACACCCTGCGGTTTATCAACCCGGTGGGGATTGGCGACACCATTCAGGCGCGCCTGACCTGCAAGCGCAAGATTGACCAAGGCAAGAAGAGCCCCCAAGGCATCCCGCAAGGGGTAGTGGCGTGGGATGTAGAAGTGACCAACCAACTCGGCGAGCTGGTCGCCAGTTACGATATTTTGACCTTGGTGGTTAAGCGCGAAGCTTAAGAGCCTTCCACCTGAAGCGATCGAGAACCATACTGCAAGCGCCCCAAAGGACTGAGCTGAGTCTTTTGGGGCGCATTTTGTTCTGAGCTTAAAAGGCCAAACCTACTCGCGCTTCAACAGGATTGATCCACATGACACACCCCATCTTCCGCCAGGCAGTACCCGCTGACGCGGATCGCTGCTTCGAAATCGAAACCCAGGCCTACGAAGGTGACGAAGCCGCCACCCTCGCAAAAATTGCCACGCGTATCGGTCAGTATCCTGAAGGCTTTCTGGTACTGGAACTGGAGGGCGAAATCGCCGGGTTCATTAACAGTGGTTGCGCCCATGAAGTGGTCATGTCTGACGAGTCTTTCAAAGAGCTGATAGGCCACGACCCAGACGCTGCCAATGTCGTGATCATGTCGGTGGTGCTGGATCCGGCCCATCAAGGCAAGGGCCATGCGGGCAAGCTGATGCGCCAATTTGTCGAACATATGCGCGGCATGGGCAAATCCACCATTCACCTGATGTGCAAAGAACAGCACATCGACCTTTATACGCATTTTGGCTATGTCTACGTGCAGCCTTCACCCTCCGAGCATGGCGGGATGGCGTGGCACGAGATGGTGATGGCCCTGTAGGAGGGACCGCGCCGTCTTAGACGCCGCGCTGTCGCGCAGCAAACAGACCACTGTAGTCGCTGACGAGGTACGAAGGCTGCGATCGGCTGCGTGCAGCCGTAAAACCATCTACCTCGGCATTCTTGGGTACATATCCATTGCTGCGGCAACGGCCACTTAGGGTTCCGCCCTTACGGCGCGTCACTTTGAAAGCGCAAAGTAACCAAACGCTTTTTGCCCCACCACTCGGTGCCTCGCTGTGGCTCGGCATGCCCTCACCACAGGCCTTGCTTCGTGGGCCCGCCGCGATCGGCCATCCATGGCCGTGTCGCGGCTAACCCGGCGTCCTGCCGGGTTACCCACTGCGCAAAACCTGCGTTCGGCCAGCGTGGTTTAACGGGGCCTCTTAGATCAAGAGCAAAAGCCAGATCAAGATCAACAGCTCGCGAGCAGGCTCGCTCCTACAGGGCCTTTAGAATCAATCAATTTTTTTATTTGATAAGAGGGGCCGCGCCGTCTTGGACGCCGCGCTGTCGCGCAGCAAACAGGCTACCGAGAATCTTCAGCATTCCCCAATCGGTTCCCTCTCCTTCGGGAGAGGGCTAGGGTGAGGGGGCTCTTGATTTGAGTACATATCCATTGCTGCGGCAACGGCCACGTAGGGTTCCGGCCTTACGCCGTGCCACTTTGAAAAGCGCAAAGTAACCAAACGCTTTTTGCCCCAACCCCTCGGTGCCTCGCTGTGGCTCGGCATGCCCTCACCACAGATCAGCGTGGTTTAACGGGGCCTCTTAGATCAAGATCAAAAGCCAGATCAAGATCAACAGATCGTGAGGCAAGCTCGCTCCTCCAGAGCCTTTAGAGTCAATTACTTATTTTATGTTTGATAAAAGCGAGCTTGCCTCACGGTCTTTTGATCTTGAGCTGTTCGCAAGTTTTAACCTCGCTGTCATACAAATCACCATGACTTGACCGTAACGTGTCGTCGACATTGTCACGGCCTGCTTCCCCTCCCCATGCTGAAAGCCACTCATAAATCCAAAAAACTGACACACATGTCAGTTTTTTTCAGTTTGAGCCAGCAACTCACCTACATCCTGCGCCCCAAAACAAAACCAATAAAATCACGTTAAAACCCATAAAAAACTGCGATTTACACAGCAGCTTTACAGAAACAACACACATCCAGAGCTTTCGTAACAAAATAATATTGCTGAAATCAAAATGAAACACCGCTCCCCTACTCTCCAACCTGTCACTTGAGACAGGTTCGACAGCTACTGTGCCCTGGCTAACCACAAGTGAGAATCTGAATGGGCGATCAGCTGTGTGATCCCCTCTGTGGACTGGAGTACACGTGATGCGAAGCTGGGAAGAACCGAAGAAAAAACGCCTGCATATCGAGATCATTCCGATGATCGACGTGATGATGTTTCTGCTGGTGTTTTTCGTATTGATCAGTCTCAACGTGATCCCTGCGCTGGGGATCAAGACTCAGTTGCCAGGCGCTGCACACGCGCAACAACTCAAGCCGCAAAACAAGGCTGTGATTACCCTGGGCCTGGACGACCGCCTGCAACTGGACGGCAAGGACCTGGACCAGACCGAACTGGTGGTACAGCTCAAGGCCATGGAAAACCCTGAGCAGAAGATGGTGATCATCCTCAACAGCGATGAGGGTGTTGAAGTAGCGCGTTTGGTGAGCGTGATGGACGTGCTCAAAAGCAGCGGTTTCTCCTCCGTTTCCATCGCGACCCGGAAGCTCTAAGTCATGTCGGTTCTTTTCAAATCCCGCAAAGCAATCGCCTGTCTTCCAGCGATTTGCCTGCTGGCGGTGGCCATTCATAGCGCCACACACACGACCTTGAAGATCACGCCGAAGTACGACGATACAACCGTCGAAATCGCCTTGATCGATCCTGAGGAATTGCTCCCGCCGCCACCTGAGCCCGAGCCTGAGCCAGTGGTTGAACAACCGCCACCGCCGCCGGAAATCGAAGAAGCCGAAGCGCAAATCGAAGAGCCGCCACCACCGCCACCCAAGCCCAAGCCGCCGGCACCAAAACCGCCGCCGCCCAAGCCCAAGCCCAAGCCACAAGTGGTCAAGGCCGCACCGACACCGCCCAAGCCTCAACCCGTGGTGCAGGCACCGGCCCCCGCTCCGGCAGCAGCACCGCCAGCGGCAGCCCCGGTGACCAGACCTGTTGCCCAGGTGCCACACACCAACCCGGCAGACCAGGAGAGCCGCTACACCGCTCGCCTGCTCGCAGAGTTAGAGAGATACAAGCAATACCCGCGAGGTCGCGAAGCTTCATTACAACGCCCGGAAGGCAATGTGGTGGTGTGGTTGCTGATTGACCGAAGCGGCAAGGTGCTCGATTCGGGCATTGAAAAGAAGGCGGCAAACATGTTGCTCAATCGGGCAGCACAAACAAGTTTGAAACGTCTCGACCAAGTTGTGCCTTTTCCCGACAACACTTTTTCGGGCAAGGATAAATACCGCTTTAGCGCCACGCTTGTATACAACATTGAGCAATAACTAAAACCACTTCTGCTCCACTCATGATGTTCAAGAGGAAAGCGTTTTGAAACTCAATACTTTATTTGCAACGTTGCTGGCCGTTGGGGTTGGCGGCTGGACTTTGTCTGCGCTCGCGCAAGATTCAGTTGATATAGGCGACGTTAAAGTAACCGGCCAAAGTCTGGGCAATGGCCATATGGTTCAGGAAGACTCGGCCAAGGCACGCTCAACGGTAACCAAAGAGGCGATGGACGAAATGGCACCCACTGCCAACGCCCTCGACAAACTCAAGTACACGCCCGGCATCAACGTGTCCAGCACCGACGCCTCGGGCCTTAGCGGCACCAGCTTCACCATGCGCGGCATGAACTCCGACCAGGTCGGCGTCTCGGCTGACGGCATCCCGATCAACGACTCGGGTGACTACTCGATCTATCCAAACTTGCTCGGCGACCCTGAGAACTTCAGTGAAATATTCGCCACTCAAGGTTCTTCGGAAATTGACGGCCCGCATATTGGTTCCAGTGGTGGCAACATCGGCCTGGTGACCCTGCGTCCGACGAAAGACTTTGGTGTTTTCGTTAAACAGGCGGTGGGCTCCAACAGCCTCGACAAATCGTTTGTGCGTATTAACACCGGCGACATCAACGGTTTTAAAACGTATGTATCGGCTTCGCACACCGAAGGTGATAAATGGCGCGGTAAAGGTGTTGTACGCGCAGACAAAGTTGAATGGAACACGTTGTTTGAAGACGGCAATGGCAACTCGACCAACGCCATCATTAAATACAACCGCCAGGACAACTATAACTACAACACGCTGAGCAAGGCGCAGTTCGAGAAGTCGGGTCGCAGCCTTGATTACGCAGAAAACCCGATCTACAACAGCAGTGGCAAGTTGACCTCGTATTACAAGATCAACCGCAACCCGTTTGAAAACCTGTCCGCCACACTGACCCAGCGCTTCCAGCTGCGCGACGACCTGTCACTGTCCATCGCGCCTTACTACATGTGGGCCAACGGCGGCAGCTTCAGCGGCCAGACCGCCTCCGCCCTGTCGTCCACCAGCAGCAAAGCCGGCAACTACGACCTCAAGGGCCTGCCGTACGACACCTACTACCGCCCTTCCTGGACCGAAACCTGGCGTACAGGTATCTACAACAAGCTGAAATGGGACATGAACGAGTCCCACAGCATCGACCTAGGCTACTGGTACGAGCGCGCCCGTCAGCGCCAGACCCAGCCATTTATCAGCATCGATGCCAACGGCGCGCCAAGCGACATCTGGGGCGATTACAACTCGGGCAACCAGGTTAAAGACAACAATGGCGTGACCGTACAGGGCCGCCATCAGTACACCGTTACCCCGGCGCAGAAACTCTCGCTGCAAGACACCTGGATCGTGACACCCGACCTGACCCTGGTCGGTGGCCTTGCCTACCAGTACGTCGAGCGTGACGGTAACAACCTCGGCGACCTGTACAACAAGCCTGAAAAGCGTGACGCCAAGTACCACCAGTTCTTGCCGAACTTCAGCGCCCGCTACCAGATCAACGAGCAGAACCAGGCGTTCTATAACATCACCCGCAACATGCGTACCCCGCCTAACTACGTGCTGTACAACGTCGGCGACTCGATCAGCACCAAGCCTGAGCTGAGCTGGAACCAGGAACTGGGCTGGCGCTTCACCAAGGACGACATGGCGTTGAGCGCAACGCTGTTCCACATCTCGTACCGCGACCGTCAGTTGTCGACCACCAACTCGGATGGCGACTACGAAATGCTCAACGTCGGCAGTGTGGTCAACAAAGGTCTTGAGCTGGAGTGGAGCGGCCTGCTGCCGTACAACTTCAACTACTACACCTCGTACACCTACACCGATTCCGAGCAGAAAGACGACATCTCGATCCGCAACAAAAACCTGCCGACCGCGGGCAAGCAACTGGCCAACGTGCCGAAAAACATGCTTAACGCCAGCATCGGTTGGGACAACAAACGCTACTACGCCAACATCGCCGGCAAATACGTCGGCAGCTACTACGGCGACTTGACCAACGACCAGGAAATCGCTGGCCGTACCACCGTTGACCTGAGCGCCGGTGTGCGCCTGCCGGTCGACAAAAAGATCTTCAAATCTGCCGCCATCCGCGTCTCGATGCTCAACGTCTTCGACAAGGAATACCTGTCGTCGGCACGCACCGTGGTGCTCAACGCCGCGCCGGTTAACGGTCTGAACGCTGCAACGCCGTACTACAACGTCGGTGAAGAACGCACTGCCATGGTTTCGTTTGAAGCCAGCTTCTAACCCTTGATTTGACCTGTAACCAGGCCCGGCTAAACAGCGGGCCTGGGCTGTACCCACCCATAGGAAGAACCTGATGAACATGAATCTGCTGCACGATCTCACTTTCTACGTCATGTACGGCGCTGCTGCGCTGGCCGCCTTTGTCGTCGTTGAACGTTGCATCTTTTTCAGCTACTCCCTGCGCAAGGCCCGCCAACTGGTCCCGGCCATCAGCGGTAAAGTGCGCAGTGTCGATGACCTGCCAGCAGCCTTGACCCAACGTGACAGCCTGCCACTGCAATTGCTCTCGCAGATTTACGACGGCCGTCGCCAACTGCACTCGCACCAGGAACTCGAAGACCTCGGCCAGGCCATTTATATCTCCATGCGCGGCAAGCTGTCCCACAGCCTGTGGATCCTCGAAGCCGTCGTCGCCGGCGCACCGCTGCTGGGCTTGCTCGGCACCATCATGGGCATTATCGACACTTTCAAAGCCCTGGCCGAAGCCGGTGTTTCCGACCCGGGTGAAGTGTCCCGCGGTATCGGTACTGCGCTGTACGCCACCGCGCTAGGTATCGCCATTGCACTGGTGGGCATGGTCTTCAACAGCCACCTGCAAGATCGCCTGGAACTGATCAACGACAACCTGAAAATGCTTCTGCTGCGCGCAGGCCTGGGCACTCAATACGTCGCCTCCCCTACACCTGCCGCCTCGCTGGCCGGCCAGCCACGTACCGCCTGAGCCAAGCCAAGGAGCCCCCATGTCGAATGTATTCTCGCGCCTGTGCCAGGCCAGCCTGATTCTGCCGCTGGCCCTGGCAATAGCCGCCTGTAACCCGCCCGGCAAAACGGTCGAGGTCAACATTGCTGCCATCAACGACTTCCACGGCAACCTCGCACCCAACCCGTTCACCTACGCCGATGCCTCGGCGCCGGGTGGCAAGGTGACGATGCAGGCGGGCGGTATCAACGCCCTCAGCGGCGTGGTCAGCGAACTGCGCAAAAAAGACCCGCAAACACTGTTGGTCGGCGCCGGGGACATGATTGGGGCCAGCCCGCCGATGTCTGCCATGTGGGCCGACGAGCCGACGTTGACGGCTCTCGGCACCCTGGGGCTGAAATTCAGCGTGATCGGCAACCATGAACTGGATCAGGGCACGATCGAGTTGCAACGCCAGATCAACGGCGGCTGCGACTCTCCGCGCCCGGAAAAGGCCTGTCTGTACAGCAAGGATTACAAAGGCACGCGCTTCCCCTATGTGGCAGCCAACCTGATGGACGCACAAACCGGCAAAACACTTTTCCCGGCTTACCAGATTGAAGAAGCCAACGGCGCGAAAATCGCGTTCGTCGGCGCCGTGCTGCGCAATGTGTCGACCTATGTCAGCACCCAAAGCATGAACGGCCTGTACACCATCGATGAAGCCGAAGCGGCCAACGCGCTGCTGCCAGAACTGCACAAGCAAGGTGTGGACGCAGTGATCATGGTGATTCACCAGGGCGGCGAAACTGCCGAATCCTTCGACAAGAACGATTGCAGCCAGCTCAAGGGCGACATCCTCGACGTGACCAACCGTCTGGCCCCGGAAATCAAAGTGGTGATCACCGCGCATACGCACCAGGGCTACATGTGCCGCCTGGGCGACAAACTCATCACCCAGGCCAGCTCGTACGGGCGTCTGGTCACGCACCTGAACCTGAAGATCGACACCGGCAAGCACCAGTTGCTGGATGCCAAGGCCGAAAACATTGTGGTCGACCCCAAGCGCTACCAGCCGATGCCAGAAATCGCTGCGCAACAGGCCGAAGTCGAAGCCCGCAGCCATGAGCAACTGAACAAGCCCATCGCGCGCATGGCCGCAACAGAAGTCAAACGCACACTCAACGCCGCAGGCGAATCCGCCATGGGCGACCTGGTGTCCGATGCGCAACTGCATGCCACCCGCTCGCTGGGTGCGCAAGTGGCGTTCATCAACCTCGGCGGGATCCGTACCGACCTGATTCTCGACCCGGGCCAGGACCAACTCAGCTACAGCCAGGTGGCCTCGGTCCAGCCCTTCAACAACACCCTGAACATCCTCACCCTGACCGGCGCACAACTGAAACAACTGCTGGAACAACAGTGGCAAAACAACGGTTTCGGCTTTTACCCGTTGCAACCGTCGTCTTCGCTGACCTACAGCTGGGATGCCAGCAGACCTCAAGGTGACCGGGTACTGGCCAACAGCATGAAAATTGACGGTGTGCCGGTGATTGCCGACTACCCGTACCAAGTCACCGTCAACTCGTTCATGGCCGGCGGCGGCGATAACTTCACGGTCTTCAAGGACGCCAGCGAACGTCTGGACACCGGCCTCAATGACCTCAATGCGTTGATCGACTACCTGCAAGTCAACGACCGCGCCGGTAACCCGGTGGGCGAACACACCCCGGCGCAGCGCATTCACAAGGTCGACGATGCATTGGCCAAGAGTGCCCAACGATGAGCCGCACGGCCCAAGCGCAAGCACTTTACGAGCGCCTGCTGCCCGAGGCCATTGCGGCCTCGCAAGCCGCCTGGTGCCCACACTCGGACTTCCCTGTCGGGGCCGCGTTGTTGACCTCGGATGATCAGATCATCCGCGGCTGCAACGTCGAAAACGTCTCGTACGGGCTGACCAACTGCGCTGAACGCAGCGCACTGTTCAGCGCCATCGCCCAAGGGCATGCCCCCGGCAGCTTCAAAGCAATGCTGGTGTATGCCCCCAAAGTGGCGCTGATTTCCCCCTGCGGCGCCTGCCGTCAGGTCATGCACGAACTCATGCTTGCTCACTGCCCGGTGTTTTGCGTCGGGCATCAAGAATCGGCCAGCCGCGACTGGACCATCGAGCAACTGTTACCCGGCGCTTTCCGTTTTTAACGACCCACTGCCCTGCCCGCCGCAGCACCCCACAGAGGTGCAGGCGATTTTGCTGCTTTACACATGGGAATGCAGTCATGAGCTTCATTGGTGTAGGTGTATTGATCCTTCTGGCGGTCTTGCTCTCCAGCAACCGCCGGGCGATCAAGTTACAAACAGTGGGCGGAGCCTTTTTACTGCAAGCAGGTGTCGGTGCATTCGCGCTGTACGTGCCATGGGGGCAGACCACCCTGGCGGCCATTTCCAACACCGTTTCGTCGCTGCAGGACTATGCCAACGAAGGGATCAGCTTTCTCTTCGGGCCGCTGGCCAGCGAGAAGATGTTCGAGGTGTTCGGCCATCAGGGGTTTGTCTTTGCGATCAAGGTGTTGCCGCTGATTGTGTTCTTCAGCAGCTTCATCGCCATTCTTTACTACCTGGGCGTGATGAACGTGATCATCCGGGTGATCGGTGGCGCCTTGCACCGCATCCTGGGTACCAGCCGCACCGAGTCGATGTCGGCCACCGCCAACATCTTTGTCGGGCAGTCCGAAGCGCCGATGGTGGTGCGCCCGTTTCTGGCCAGCATGACCCGCAGCGAACTGTTCGCGGTGATGGCGGGCGGTCTGGCCTCGGTGGCCGGCTCTGTATTGATCGGCTACGCCAGCCTCGGCATCGAGCTTAAATACCTGATCGCTGCCAGCTTTATGGCCGCCCCCGGCGGGCTGCTGATGGCCAAGCTGATGGAGCCTGAAACCCACCTGCCCCATGACGACCCGAGCTGCGTTGAGGTCTACCCCGAGGACAAACCGGCCAACGTCATCGACGCTGCGGCACTGGGCGTCAGCAACGGCCTGCACCTGGCACTCAACGTCGGGGCCATGCTGCTGGCCTTTATCGCCCTGATCGCCATGCTCAACGGCATTCTCGGCTGGTGCGGCGCCTGGTTCGGCCTGCCGCACCTGAGCATGCAACTGATCCTCGGCCACCTGTTTGCACCGCTGGCCTTCCTGATTGGCGTGCCGTGGAGCGAAGCCACGATTGCGGGCGGGTTTATCGGTGAAAAACTGGTGCTCAACGAGTTTGTTGCTTACGTCGACTTCGCGGCTTACATCGATCCGGTGCAAGCGGCAAGCAAAGGCGTCAGCGTGTTGTCGGCCCACACGCAAGTTATCGTGACCTTTGCCCTGTGCGGTTTTGCCAACCTCTCATCGATCGGCATCATCCTCGGCGGCCTGGGGGTCATGGCCCCCTCCCGTCGCAAGGATCTCGCCCGCATGGGCCTGCGCGCTGTCACCGCCGGGACATTGTCTAACCTTATGAGTGCAGCACTGGCCGGCGTGTTTATTTCACTGTGAAACGCACCTTATTACCCCAACAGGCGCCCGCCACTGACCGGGCGCCCTTGAAAGATCGAAGAACCGACATGAATGACACCGAACTCCAACTGGCACGTCGAGTCATCGCCCTGCTGGACCTTACCTCACTCAACGCCGACGACACCGACGCCAGCATTCAGGCGCTGTGCCGCAAGGCGCTGACCCCGGTCGGGCCTGTCGCCGCAGTGTGTGTCTACCCGCAGTTTGTCCGTTTGGCGCGCAGCACCCTGAATACCCTGGGTGGCGACTCGATCCAGGTGGCCACCGTGTGCAACTTCCCCGCAGGCGATGCGCCGCTGGCCGAGGTGCTGGCGCAAATTAGCCAGGCACTGGCAGACGGGGCCAACGAAATCGATGTGGTTTACCCGTACCGCGCCCTGATTGGCGGCGACGAACAACGCGGGCGCGAGCTGGTCGCCGCCTGCAAAGCGCTGTGCGAAGGCCGCGCGCTGCTCAAAGTGATCCTTGAAACCGGCGAACTCAACGCCTTGCTGATCCGCCGGGCGAGCATCGATGCCATCGAAGCTGGCGCCGACTTTATCAAGACCAGCACCGGCAAAGTGAAGGTCAACGCCACCCCTGAAGCAGCTGAATTGATGCTGCATGTGATCGCCAAAACCAACCAGAACGTCGGCTTTAAGCCCGCAGGCGGCATGCGCATGCTGGGCGACGCAGCGGTGTACCTGTGGCTGGCCGAGCACACCCTTGGCAAAGCCTGGATCTCGCCGCGCCACTTGCGCTTTGGCGCCTCCAGCTTGCTCGACAACACGCTTGAACTCATCGGCCTGAGTGCCGACACCCCAGCGCAAGGAGCGTACTGATGAACTGGTTGCCACAAGAAGTCATTCGCCGCAAAAGCGCAGGCCTGACCCTCAGCGACAGCGATATCCAGCGCTTTGTTCGCGGCATCACCGACAACAGCATTGGCGAAGGCCAGATCGCCGCCTTCGCCATGGCCGTGATGCTCAAGGGCATGACGGTGCAGGAACGCGTCGCCCTGGCGCTGGCCATGCGCGACTCAGGGCAAGTCATGAGCTGGAACCTGCCGGGCCCAGTGGTCGACAAACACTCCACCGGCGGGGTCGGTGACATGGTCAGCCTGCCGCTGGCACCTTTGCTGGCCGCCTGCGGCTGTTACGTGCCGATGATCTCCGGGCGCGGGCTGGGCCACACCGGTGGCACCCTCGACAAACTCGACAGTATCCCCGGCTACAACAGCCTACCCTCCCCCGAGCGCTTGCAGGCCATCGTCGCTGACGTGGGTTGCGCGATCATTGGCCAGACCGGTGATCTGGCCCCGGCCGACAAGCGCCTGTACTCGATTCGCGACGTGACCGCGACCGTCGAATCCATCGACCTGATCACCGCCTCGATCCTCAGCAAAAAGCTCGCGGCGGGCCTCGATGTACTGCTGATCGACGTCAAAGTGGGAAACGGCGCGTTTATGTCCACCGCCGACAACGCCGCGGCCCTGGCCGACTCGCTGGTGTCCGGGGCC
>NZ_WIWK01000014.1:0-75036 GCF_009600165.1 Pseudomonas sp. FSL R10-0399 | reverse complement strand
GGGATGCTGAAGATACTCGGCGGCCTGTTTGCTGCGCGACAGCGCGGCGTCGAAGACGGGGCGGCCCCTCCTACAGGTTTTGCGCCGTAGCAGTTGACGAGCTTTGCGAGGCTACGTCCAATGTCCAACATCACCTTAGCGGTTATAGTGCTGGCAGTTTTTATACGGAGATGGCTCTGTGCGCATTGCTCTTTTTTTGTCGGCCTGGCTGGTGTGTCTGGGGGCAGTGGCGGCGCCCAATGATCCGGCGACGCTGGATCGCACGACCTGGCCAGAGCCATTGAGCAGCCCGGCCCTGTTCGATGTCGCCTCGCGTGCCGAGATTCTGACGTTCGCCCACGCCTTGCTGGTCAGCGAAGGGCTGGATGAGAACGGCCTTAAAGAGCGCCTGGGCCTCAAGGTCATCAATATGGACGCGATTGATAAAGTCCGTCAGCGCCTGTGGCAACGCCTGTTGGCCAATTACAACTTTGCCCAGCAAAGCTGTGATCAGGATGCTTCGTTCTGTTATTACGTCGAAGACATGGCCAGCCTGCGTGAACAGGCAGGCAAGTTCGAAGTGGCCGATGATTCTTTCTACGTGAAATGGGCCGAACCAAGTGCCGTGTTCCACCACCGCTACCTGGATGAACAGTTGCGTCTGGCCGCGCTGTCGCCACAAATCAGCAGCGAAATCGCGCTGCTGGGCGATCAGGAGTTCAATGGCGAGGACATGCACGACCGGCTGTTCATGCTGACCTTCGACAGCGGCCCGACGGTCATCGGCGGCACCACCGACTGGCTCACTGACTACCTGCGCAAACAGTCCATGAGCGCGACGTTTTTTGTCTTGGGCAACAGCTTGAAAGCTCGCCTCGACAAAAGCTCCGATCAGGCCCTGAGGGCGCTGTACAAAGGTCAATGTGTAGGCGTGCAAGGGTGGGAATATCGGGCCCACAGTCATTGGCAAAACTGGCAGGACTCGGTGCTGCGTAGCACCGCGCTGGTGAAACAGGTGTTGCCGCAAAACTACGTGCCGTTGTTCCGGCCGCCTTACGGTCAGCGCCGGGCTGACAGCGGGGCGTTCTTTGAGTCCCAGGGCTTGCAGGTGGCGCTGTGGAACATTGACTCGCAAGACCTGGCCGGCAGCCTCACGGCCGAGCAGTCGGCACACCGCGTATTGACCTTGATGCTGTTGTGGCGCCATGGGTTGATTGCCTTCCACGACACCCAGGACAAGGTCCGCAGCGCATTGCCCTGGCTGCTCAAGGCGACGGTGCAGAGCGGGCTGGGCTGGGAGGAGTGCGAGGCCTTGGGGGCTCAGTGATCAATGCGCCCGCCCGATTGGGCGAGCGCTTTGTTGTAACCCTTACAAAAGGCGCAAGGCCAGTTCTGAGCCTGCGCGAAGGTATTCCACTTGTGACACTACGGCATCTTTGACGATGGCTTCGCCGGTATCGGTCAGTTGAGCTTTTTTCGCATCAATGACCGACAGCTGTAGCAGTTGCATGGCGACGTCCATGGCTTTTTGGAAGGCGGTGATGTTGTTGTGCTGGCCAAACTCGTTGATGACCGCCGACATGCGCTCGTCAGCGTTGTCGCGAAGCTGGCGGTATTCAGTCACAGACACGCTGCCGTCCTGGTATATCTCGAGCAGCATTTGTTCCAGGGTTTTGGAAATAGGGGTCATACGGATTCCTTTGGCATAAACAGTAGTGAGCGCAGGTCGTAATGAGCCGGTGCGTCACGAAGCTTAGTGCTGCCAAAAAGAAAGATGGGTAGGGGGCATCCCGGCGTTTTGTGAGAACCGTCCGGCCTTGTGGGGGGAGATTTCGAGGTGGTGTTTTCGGCGCGCTGATGCAGGCCAATACTGGATTAAATGCCCAAGCGTTGTGTCAGGTAATCATTGAGCCTAGTAGCAATTTTGCAGGCCGCCAAGGCTATTCGTCAGTCAAAAAAATAAATCCGCCAAACTGTAAAAATACTTTTTTTTGTCACACGATTTGGAGTATTACCAAGACAGACCGCCGAAACCTGCAACACAGGTGGCGTCTTCCAAGACCCATCGGGCAGGGCATTCATCTGACAGAAAACAGATGAATTCGGCAGTCACTCGAGGCGCAGCACTGTTGCGGTATTGCGTCGAATGGCTCCCACAAAGGTGACCGAGTATGGATGATCACGGACGCACTCCTTCTTCCAACCAGCCAATCCTTTATGTACTCGATACCAATGTTCTGATTCACGATCCAAATGCTTTGCTCAACTTCGAGGAACACCACGTCGCTATCCCGATGACGGTGCTTGAAGAGCTCGACAAACTCAAAACCGGCAAGCTACTGGTGGCAGCGGAGTGTCGCCAGGCGATTCGTTTGATCGATCAGACCCTGGGCGTGGCCTCGCCAGAGGATGTTGAAAGGGGCGTACCGATCCAGCGCGGCAAAAGTGGCCCCAAGGGCTTTCTGTCAATCTTGATGAACAAGCGCAGAGAGCCTAATGCGCTGCTCCCTGAAAACCTCAACGACAACATCATCATCAATCAACTGATTGACCTGCATGCCCGTGACCCGAGCCTGCACGTGGTGCTGGTGACCAAAGACATCAACATGCGGCTCAAGGCGCGCGCCTGTGGGGTCGAGTCCGAGGACTACAGCACTGACCAACTGGTTGACGACGTGTCGATGCTGTCACGCGGCTATCACACCATGACCGGTTCGTTCTGGGACCGCGTGAGCAAGGTCGAAACCCGTCAAGGGCACGGCCGCACCTGGCATCAGGTGCAAATGAACGAAAACCTGCCGGCGGTGCACATCAACGAATTCATCATTGATGAGCAAGGGTTTGTGGGCTGGATCAAAGAGGTGCGCAAGGACCACCTGCTGATTCTCGACATGCACCAGGAACCGTTGCTGCACCAGGAAGCCTGGGGCCTGAAGCCGCGGGATATTTACCAGGGACTGGCGCTGTTCGCCTTGCTCGATCCGGATATTCATCTGGTTAACCTGTCGGGTGCGGCGGGTTCGGGCAAGACCATTCTGGCGCTGGCGGCGGCGATTGAACAAACCATGGTCAGCAAGCGCTACCGGCGGATTATCTGTACCCGCAGCGTGCAAGGGCTGGATCAGGAAATCGGCTTCCTGCCGGGCACCGAGGCTGAGAAGATGGAGCCGTGGCTGGGGGCCATCACCGACAACCTTGAAGCCCTGCACATGGATGACGAAAACACCCACGGCAGCGTGGATTACATCCTCAGCAAAGTGCCTTTACAGTTCAAATCGCTGAACTACATCCGGGGGCGTAGTTTCCAGCAAAGCCTGATCTTGATTGACGAGTGCCAGAACCTCACGCCGCACCAGATGAAAACCATCATCACCCGGGCGGGCGCGGGCTCTAAAGTGGTGTGCCTGGGCAACCTGGCGCAGATCGATACGCCTTACCTGTCGGCCACCAGTTCGGGGCTGACCTACCTGACGGAGCGTTTCAAAGACTTCCCCAACGGTGTGCACATCGCCCTGCAAGGCGTCCCTCGTTCGATCCTGGCCGAGTACGCAGAGTCGCATCTCTAACACTTCTGACATAACCTTGATCCGGGCGGCCTAGAGCCGCCCGGTTTCGTTGTGGCGCCAGCCATGTTTAATCAGGAGCTGCCAAGGTGTTACTGCGCACTATCGATTTGAATCTGCTGGTGGTGCTCGATGCGCTGCTCACGGAAAAGCACGTAACCCGCACCGGTGTGCGTTTGCACTTGAGCCAGCCGGCCATCAGCCATTCGCTGAGCAAGCTGCGGTTATTGCTCAATGACCCGCTGCTGATTCGCCAGGGCAACGAGGTGGTACTCAGTACGCTGGCGCAAAACCTTCAGGCGCCGCTCAAGGTGATTCTGGGGCAGATCGAAACCTTGCTCGGTCAGTCTGTCGACTTTGTGCCGGGGGAATCGCAACGCACATTCCGCGTGGCGATGTCCGATTACGGCGCTGCCATCGTGTTGCCCAAGTTGGTGGAACAACTCCGAGTACTGGCGCCCGGCATCTCGCTGGTGGTGGTCCAGGACAGCCGCCAGGGCATGCTCGAACAACTCGAACACGGCAAGATCGACCTCGCGCTGGGTGTTTTCGCCACGCTGCCTGAGTTCCTCTGCAGCGAGGTGCTGTTCGAAGAAACCTTCACCTGCCTGCTCAATCGTAACGTCCTGCCCGAGAGTGGCGTGCTGGACCTCGACACCTACCTGCAACGCCCTCACGTGCTGGTCTCGATGGACGGCAACACCCAGGGCGAAGTCGACAACGTGTTGCGCGCCCAGGGCTTGCAACGCCATGTCGCGGTGAACGTGCCACATTGGAGTGCTGCCCCGAGTGTCATTGGCGATACGGACTTGATCCTGACGGTCGCCACCCGCACCCTGGACAGCCTGCCGTTGGCCGATTCGCTGGTCAGATTGCCGCCGCCGTTGAACGTGGCACCGTTTAACTACGTGCAAGTTTGGCATCAGCGTTTCAGCGACGATCCGGGGCATCGCTGGTTGCGGAGTGTGCTTCGCCAGATTTCACTGTAGGAGCGAGCTTGTCTCGCGATCTTTTAAAAAATCAAAAGATCGCGAGGCAAGCTCGCTCCTACCCATAATCAGCCGCGCGAAGCGATCAAAAATCCGGCCAGCACCACACTTACGCCCAACAGTTTTTGCAGGCTGGGGGTGTTTTTTGGCAGCCCGAGCAAGCCGAAGTAATCAATCGCCAGCGAGATGATCAACTGGCCCACCACCACCGCCATGATGAAGTTGAGCGCGCCCAGGCGCGGTACGGTAATCAGCGCCACGGTGATGTAAAACACCCCGGCCAGGCCGCCAAGCCACATCCACCAAGGGCCGCCCAGCAGTGCGCCAAGATTGGGACGGGGCACTTTGACCAGCAGCATCACCACGGCAATCGCCGCGCCGCTGACCATCAGGGAAATGACCGTGGCCCAGAACGGGTGACCGAGCACGGCACCGAGTCGGGCGTTACTGCCGGCTTGCATCGGCACGGCGGCGCCGGCCAGTAAACTCAGGGCAATGGCTATAAAAAATGGCATGGATTTGACCTCTCTGAACGATGTGCACGTTGTACGTGCAAACCCGCCAGGCGGCCAATTCGATGTTCGGATGCGCGGTATTCGTGAGGTCGATGGCCGTCGCATACGTGGGCAAAACGCAACCTCGGGCTTACACTGGCAGCTCTTGTCTGGAGAACTCCCTGTGCTGACTCATTTAGATGCCCAAGGCCGCGCCAACATGGTTGATGTCACCGATAAAGCGGTGACGTCCCGTGAGGCGGTGGCACAAGCCGTGGTACGCATGCGTGCTGAAACCCTGGACATGATCGTCAATGGCGACCACCCCAAGGGCGACGTGTTCGCCGTGGCGCGAATTGCCGGGATTCAGGCGGCGAAGAAAACCTCGGATCTGATCCCGCTGTGCCATCCGTTGATGCTCACCAGCGTCAAGGTTGAACTCAGCGCCCAAGGCACCGACGCAGTGTTGATCATCGCGCGCTGCAAACTGTCCGGGCAGACCGGGGTAGAGATGGAAGCCCTCACCGCTGCCAGCGTGGCGGCCTTGACCATTTATGACATGTGCAAGGCCGTCGACCGTGGCATGACCATCGAAAACGTGCGCGTGCTGGAAAAGCTCGGCGGCAAGAGCGGGCACTTTCAGGCAGACGCGTCATGACATTCCACGTGCACTTCTTTGCCCGCTACCGTGAGGCGCTGGGGCTGGACAACGTCTCGGTCGACGGCCAATTCACCTCTGTTGATCACTTGCGCCAGCACCTGTTGCAACAGGGCGATGCGTGGCAGGTATTGGCCGAAGCCAACCTGATGTGCGCGCGCAATGAAGAACTGTGCAAGCTCGACGAACCGCTGACAGACGGTGACACCGTGGCTTTTTTCCCGCCCGTGACCGGGGGCTGAGCCATGGCCATTCGGGTGCAAACGACCGCCTTTGATCCGGGCGCAGAAGTCAACGCATTGCACGCAGCCAACCTGGGTGTGGGGGCGGTGGTGAGTTTTGTGGGGTATGTGCGCGACTTCAATGACGGGCGCGACGTGGCGGGGATGTTTCTCGAGCATTACCCCGGCATGACCGAAAAGGCCTTGGCCAAAATCGTGGTCGAAGCGCAACAGCGCTGGCCGCTGCTCAGCCTCGATGTGCTGCACCGGGTCGGGGCACTGGAGCCGGGCGAGCCCATCGTCTTTGTTGGTGTGGCCAGCGCCCATCGTCAGGCGGCTTTTGATGCCTGCGCGTTCGTGATGGACTACCTGAAAACCCGCGCACCCTTCTGGAAGAAAGAACAGACCGCCGACGGCCCGCGCTGGGTCGAAGGTCGGGCCAGCGACGACGCCGCCGCTAAGCGCTGGCAACGCTCATTCTCCGAATTGTAGGAGCTGCCGAGGCACGAAGGCTGCGATCTTTTCGGGAATAAAAGATCGCAGCCCGGACACGGCGTGATTTCTTTTATTTTTTTCAGAAGTCTCCTACAGCGTCGATTCCTGTTCATCCGTTAGCGTGCCTGCCTCTCTGTCGGGAAGGATTCACGGATGGCCATTTCAGCCCGTAACAACCGTTTTAGCCTGAGCATCAAGGGCGCCGACCATGAGCTTCAGGTGTTGGCCTTCACGGGCAATGAAGCCATCAGCACGCCTTATGCCTTTGAACTTGAACTGGTCAGCGCACGCGCAGACCTGGACCTCGAGGCATGGCTGCATCAGCCTGCGTTTCTCGCATTTGACAGCCAGGGGCAGGGGATCCACGGGCATATTTCCAGCATGGGTCGCAGCAGCCCCGGTACGCGGCTGACGCACTATCGCCTGACACTGGAACCGCAACTGGCCTACCTGGCCCATCGCACCAACTACCGATTTTTTCAGCATTTAACCGTGCAGCAGATCATCGAGACCTTGCTCGAAGAGCACGGCATTCTCGGCAACGCCTACACCTTCAATTCGTTCTCGTCTTACACGCCACGGGATTATTGCGTGCAATACGGCGAGTCCGATTTGCGCTTTATTCAGCGTCTGTGTTTCGAAGAGGGCTTCCACTACCACTTTCGGCACTCGCCAGACGGCCATCACCTGGTGTTCGGCGACAAGCAGCAAGCGTTTACCTCGCTCAACCAACCGACGCCCTACGTACACCGTGCGGGCATGGTTGCTTCGCAGCCGTCCATCGATCACTTTGGACTGCGCTTGCAGGCCAGCACCAACCGTACGTTTCGCCGCGATTATGACTTTCAGCAGGCCAGCCGCACGCTGGAGGCAGGTAGCAGCGCTGAGCATAACGAGCGCGCGCTTGAAAACTACAGCTATCCGGGGCGCTTCACTGAAACGGCCCAAGGCCAACGGCAAAGCCAGCGCACACTTGAGCACCATCAAACCGGCTACTGCCAGGCCAGCGGCAGCAGCAATCAACCGAGCCTGTGCTCGGGGCACTGTTTGCCGATGACCGGGCACCCCAACGCGACGTTCAATAGCGGCTGGCTGTTGATTGGCGTGCAGCACGAGGGCAAGCAGCCTCAAGTGCTGGAAGAGTATGGCGCCAACACGGCGCAGGCTGACGCAGGCGGCTTTAGCCAAGGCTATCGCAACACCTTCCAGGCCACGCCAGAGGCGGTGACCTACCGCCCGCAAACCGTCTTCCCCAAGCCGCGCCTGATCGGCAGCCAAACGGCTCGCGTCACCGGGCCGGTGGGGGAAGAGATCCATTGCGATGAGTACGGCCGGGTGCGGGTTAAATTTCATTGGGACCGCAGCGCTATCGATGACGATCAAAGCAGCTGCTGGCTGCGCGTCTCGTCGAGTTGGGCGGGGGACAACCACGGCGCGGTGACCATCCCGCGTGTGGGCATGGAAGTGCTGGTGGGTTACCCCAACGGCGACCCGGACCAGCCCATCATCAGCGGTTGCCTGGCCAACAGCCTTAACCCGACCCCGCTCGCATTGCCCGCCAACAAAACCCAAAGCGTATTACGTAGCCGCAGCACTCCAGGTGGCAGCGGCTACAACGAACTGCGCATCGAAGACCGCAAAGGTCTGGAGCACATCTACCTCCACGCCCAGCGCGATCTGCAACAACACATCAAAAACGACAGCCGCTTGCAGATCGAGGGCAAGCGCGAAGAAACCGTCACTGGCAACAGCGTCTCGGTGCTCAAGGCAGAAGAACAGCGCACCGTCAGCCTGGACCGCAAGGTCCAGCTCAAGGCCAACGACCACCTGGCCGTGGCCGTCAGCAGCCACACCGTGGTGGGCGGCGCGCTGGTGGCTGAAGCGGGGATGCACGTGCATATCAAGGCCGGGGCGCGGGTGGTCTTGCAGGCCGGGGCCAACATCACCCTGATGGCGGGCGGGCAGCATGTATTGATTGGTGCGGCGGGCATCTACGCCAGTTGCCCGATATTGCTGGGCGGCTTCCCCGTACCGGGCCTGCCTGCGGTGCCGTTGTTGCCGGGGGAGGTGGCGCCCATGCAGGGCATGTCGCTAGCGCCTTCAACGCAAATGCTGGCGTTGAGCGAAGGCAAATCAGTGTGCCCGCAGTGCGAAATGCTCAAAAAACCACTGTAGGAGCGAGCTCGCCTCGCGATCTTTTGGCTTAAAAGATCGCGAAAACCCGCCCCCTATGCGGACATCGGGGCTGACGTTTTAAGCCGTTTCACTCGGATCATGCGGTTTGCGTACCGCTCTGACCACAGGGCGCAGCAGTTCAGTTGGCGGTGTTTCGCAACTGATTTTGCGGCCCAGCTTTTCTTCGATGGACGGCAACTGGTACGAGTCGTCTTCACCGGCAAAGCTGATGGAAACACCCGCCGCGCCCGCACGACCGGTACGGCCAATACGGTGCACGTAGTCGTCCGGCACTTCGGGCAGGGTGAAGTTGATCACGTGGCTGATGCCGTCGATGTGGATGCCGCGACCCGCGACGTCGGTCGCCACCAGCACGCGGATTTTACCTTCGCGAAAGCCTTCGAGGGTCTTGATGCGTTTGTGCTGGGGCACGTCGCCGGACAGTTGCGCAGCATTGATGCCGTCGCGCACCAGGCGTTCTTCGATGCGCCGCACTTCGTCTTTGCGGTTGGCAAATACGATCACGCGTTCCCAGCCGTTGTCGTTCACCAGGTTGAACAACAGTTTGTATTTGTCAGCACCCGCCACCGCGTACACGTGTTGCTCAACCAATTCGTTAGCCACGTTCTGCGCTTCGATTTCAACGATCGCAGGGTCGGTGGTCCACTGTTTGGCCAGGTTCATCACGTCTTCGGTGAAGGTCGCAGAGAACAGCAAAGTCTGACGCTCAGCCTTCGGCGGCGTCTGGCGAATGATCTGACGTACTTGCGGGATGAAGCCCATGTCGAGCATGCGGTCAGCTTCATCGAGCACCATGACCTCAACCATGTCCAGGTGCACTTCGCCGCGCTGGTTGAAGTCCAGCAGACGGCCCGGTGTGGCCACCAGAATGTCGCAGTGACGGGCTTCCAGCTGCTTGAGCTGTTTGTCGAAGTCCATGCCGCCCACGAAACTCATGACGTTGAGGTTGGTGTATTTGGTCAGGTCGGCGGCGTCTTTAGCGATTTGCACGACCAGTTCGCGGGTCGGCGCGATGATCAGCGCGCGCGGCTCGCCCATGTAGCGCTCTTTGGGCGGCGGGGTTTGGGTCAGCTGGCTGATGATCGAGACCAGAAACGCTGCGGTTTTGCCGGTGCCGGTCTGGGCACGGCCAATGGCATCGCGGCCACTCAAGGTGTAGCCCAGCACTTGCGCCTGGATCGGCGTGCAGTACGGGAAACCCAGGTCCTGGATGGCGTGCATCAGTTCAGGGGTAAGCTTGAAGTCATGAAAGCGGGTTTTGCCTTCTTGTGGCTCAACCACGAAGTCTTCGAGCTTCCACGGGATGACCACAGGCTTTGGCGCAGGTGCACGCCGTGGTTTGGCTGCTTTTGGTTTTTCTGTGCGCGCAGGTTCGGGTGCGGGCGTGGCTGCGGGCGTGGACACCGCGGCGGGTGCAGGTGCAGAACGGCCAGGCTGTTGCGCGTCGGTTCGCGGGCTGGGGCTGCTGGGGGGAGTCATGGACGCTGGCGCGAGCGGCTCAGCCTCGCTTTTGCCGAATATTTTTTTGAGTGCTTTGAGCACGGTCATCTCATCAGTTGGTTAAGGAGTGTACGCCGGGCAGTGTAATGCAAGTCGCGTGCTCGGCGTAGTAAACGACTGGATGTTTCGTTTTTAGCGCAGGCGCTCGGTCAGCCAGGTACCGATGTCGTGAATTTCTTGTGGTAACACTTCGTGCCCCATTGGGTATTCCTGCCATGTAACGGTCACACCCAAACGCTTCAAGTGTTCATACGCGGTCCGGCCCATGGAATTCTGGACGACCTCGTCATATTGGCCATGCAGGCACAAGGCCGGCGTGCGTTGCTGGCTGGCGGACAGTTCCAGCTCATTGCTGAAGGTTGGGGCATAGGTGGAGAGGGCAAGTACGCCACCCAATGCGCCCTGCCATTTTAGATAGGCGGTATGGAAGACCACGGCGCCGCCTTGGGAAAAACCGGCGAGGAAAATTCGGCTGGCGTCTATTCCGGCCCTTTTCTGTTCTTCGATCAGCGCAACCACGGTGTCTGCCGATTCGTTCAGTTCTTGTTCACTGATCGAACGGGCCGGGCTCATGGCCTTGATGTCGTACCAGCTGGGCATGGCATATCCGCCATTGATCGTCACTGCACGGGTCGGCGCCTGGGGCAAAACAAACCGCGTGGTGTGCAGCGACTCTTGCAGTGCTTCGGCCACCGGGAGGAAGTCGTAGCGGTCGGCACCTAAGCCGTGAAGCCAGATCACACAAGCGTCTGCGGGTTTTTGCGGTTGAAGGATCAGAGGGTCGGTCATGGCTGCTCCATTATTGGGCGCTCGCGCAAAAAGCGTGCGCAAGAAGAGTGCGTGTTCGTTTCAAATTTAAAGAAGATGTCGCCTGCTTGAACGTTTTACCTAAAGAAACATATCGAGAGGCATAAATCTCCACAGTGGTACGGGCCTTGCTATGAGCACAGGGACGTTAGCTGAAGCATCTTCGCGGGTAACACTAACAGGCTACAGGCGAGGGTGGGGCAGCAAAACACCTGACGGGTGAAGTTAGACAAGGAATTCAACAGCTCAAGTGAGCGCTTCAGTTTGAAGGCGAGTGCGATATATCCATCGCTCAAGGCTTATGCCGCTTGGCCCCATAAAAAGCCAACACGGGTCAACAATGCCTCACAAGGGGGCGGCGGGTCTTGTTCAAACACAACAAAGCAAGACTGGAGGTTTGAATGAAGCAGTTGAAATCCACCCTGGCCCTGGCCACCGCCGCTGTGGTGTTGAGTGTCACGGGTTTCGCTCATGCCGGCGCAACACTGGATGGCGTTAAAAAGAAAGGCTTCGTGCAATGTGGTGTCAGCGACGGTTTGCCGGGTTTCTCGGTGCCTGACAAAGACGGCAAGATTTTGGGGATCGATGCCGATGTCTGCCGCGCTGTCGCCGCTGCCGTATTTGGCGACGCCACCAAGGTCAAATTCAGCCAGTTGAACGCCAAGGAGCGCTTCACTGCCCTGCAATCGGGCGAAGTGGATGTGCTGTCGCGCAACACCACCTGGACCAGTTCCCGTGATGCGGGCATGGGCATGTTGTTTACCGGCGTGACCTATTACGACGGCGTTGGCTTTTTGGTCAACAACAAGCTGGGCGTGAAAAGTGCCAAGGAACTGGACGGTGCAACCATCTGCATTCAGGCCGGGACCACCACAGAACTTAACGTGTCGGATTACTTCCGGGCGAATAACCTGAAATACACCCCGATCACCTTTGATACCTCTGACGAAAGCGCCAAGTCCCTTGAGAGCGGCCGTTGCGACGTGCTGACCTCGGACAAATCCCAGCTGTATGCACAACGCAGCAAGCTGGCCAACCCGAACGACTACATCGTCTTGCCAGAAACTATTTCCAAGGAGCCACTGGGCCCGGTCGTGCGCAAGGGTGATGAAGACTGGTTCAGCATCGTGCGCTGGACACTGTTTGCCATGCTCAACGCCGAAGAAGCCGGCATCACCTCTAAAAACGTCGTGGCTGAAGCCAAGTCGACCAAAAACCCGGACGTTGCCCGTTTGCTGGGTGCGGATGGCGAATACGGTAAAGACCTGAAACTGCCGAAGGACTGGGTTGTACAGATCGTCAGCCAGGTCGGTAACTACGGCGAAGTGTTCGAGAAAAACCTCGGTAAAAGCACCCCTCTGGCCATTGACCGCGGGCTGAACGCCTTGTGGAACAACGGCGGCATTCAATACGCACCGCCTGTGCGCTGATAAGCCCTGTCACCCGGTGGGCCAACCACCGGGTGCTGTTTTTGATCCATTTTTTACTGGGGCATTTCATGCAGACAAAAGTCGGCGCACCCAAGCCCAGGCTCAGCCTTGGCGATCCACGTGTGCGTGCGTGGGTATTTCAGATCATCACCGTCGCGTTGGTGGTCTTCATGGGTTGGTACTTGTTCAACAACACTCAAACCAACCTGCAACACCGGGGGATTACCTCGGGTTTCGACTTTTTGGAACGCAGTGCCGGGTTTGGTATTGCGCAGCATTTAATTGATTACACCGAGTCCGACAGCTACGCCCGGGTCTTTGTGATCGGCTTGCTGAACACGCTGCTGGTGTCGGTGATCGGCGTGGTCCTGGCGACCATTCTGGGTTTTATTGTCGGCGTCGCGCGTTTGTCTCCGAACTGGATGATCAACAAGCTGGCGACGGTCTACGTCGAAGTTTTTCGCAATATCCCGCCGTTGCTACAAATTCTGTTCTGGTACTTTGCGGTCTTTTTGACCATGCCAGGGCCGCGTAACAGCCACAATTTTGCCGACACGTTTTACATGAGCAGTCGTGGCCTGAACATGCCGGCCGCCATTGCGACACCTGCGTTCTGGCCGTTTGTGATCAGTGTGCTGCTGGCTATTGTGGCCGTGGTGGTGATGCTGCGCTGGGCTAAAAAACGCTTTGAAGCCACCGGTGTTGCGTTTCACACCTTCTGGGCCGCGTTGGGCTTGTTGCTGGTGATTCCAGGGCTGTGCGCGCTGGTAGTCGGTGCGCCTGTGCATTGGGAAATGCCCGAGCTCAAGGGCTTCAACTTTGTTGGTGGCTGGGTGCTGATCCCGGAACTGTTGGCGCTGACCATCGCCCTCACGGTGTACACCGCAGCTTTTATTGCCGAGATCGTGCGTTCGGGCATCAAGTCGGTCAGCCATGGCCAGACTGAAGCCGCGGCCTCGCTGGGCCTGCGCCCAGGGCCGACGCTGCGCAAGGTGATCATCCCGCAGGCGCTGCGAGTGATCATTCCGCCGCTGACCAGCCAATACCTCAACCTGGTGAAAAACTCATCGTTGGCGGCAGGTATCGGCTACCCGGAAATGGTTTCGCTGTTTGCCGGTACGGTGCTGAACCAGACCGGGCAAGCGATTGAAGTGATTGCCATCACCATGAGCGTTTATCTGGCGATCAGCATCAGCATTTCGCTCCTGATGAACTGGTACAACACGCGCATTGCGCTGATCGAACGGTGAGGGCGCGACCATGACGACGCATGTTTTCAAACCTGATATGCCGCCACCGGGCAACCGGATTGGCGTGGTTGCCTGGGCACGGGCGAACCTGTTTTCCAGTTGGCTCAACACCTTGCTCACGCTGTTTGCGCTCTACCTGGTCTGGTTGATCGTGCCGCCGTTGCTGAGCTGGACGCTCTTTGACGCCAATTGGGTGGGTACGACCCGGGCTGATTGCACCAAAAGCGGTGCGTGCTGGGTGTTTATCGAGCAGCGTTTTAGCCAGTTCATGTACGGCTATTACCCGGCAGCGTTGCGCTGGCGCGTCGATACGACGGTGTTGTTGGCCATCTTTGGTGCTGCACCGTTGTTTATTTCGCGCTTCAAACACAAGGCGGTTTATGGGCTGAGCTTTTTAGTGATCTACCCGATCCTCGCCTACAGCCTGCTGCACGGTGGACATTGGGGCCTGACCACCGTCGCCACCAGCCAATGGGGCGGCCTGATGCTGACGCTGGTGATCGCCACCGTGGGCATCGCCGGAGCACTGCCATTGGGCATCTTGCTGGCATTGGGGCGTCGCTCGGACATGCCGGCGATTCGCGTGGTGTGCGTGACGTTCATCGAGTTCTGGCGTGGTGTGCCGCTGATCACCGTGCTGTTCATGTCCTCGGTGATGCTGCCGTTGTTTCTGCCTGAAGGCATGAACTTCGACAAGCTACTACGGGCGCTGATCGGGGTGATCCTGTTCCAGTCGGCGTACGTGGCCGAAGTGGTGCGCGGTGGCCTTCAGGCCATTCCCAAAGGTCAGTACGAAGCGTCGGCAGCCATGGGCCTGGGTTATTGGCGCAGCATGGGCCTGGTGATCTTGCCGCAAGCCCTGAAGCTGGTCATTCCCGGCATCGTGAACACCTTTATTGCCCTGTTCAAGGACACCAGCCTGGTGATCATCATCGGCCTGTTTGACCTGCTCAACAGCGTCAAACAAGCCGCCGCCGACCCGACCTGGCTGGGCATGGCGACCGAGGGTTATGTGTTTGCTGCCCTGGTGTTCTGGATTTTCTGTTTCGGTATGTCCCGCTACTCCATACATCTGGAGCGCAAGCTGGACACTGGCCACAAGCGTTAGTAGGAGTTGGATATGAGTGAAGCAATTAAAAAGCCTGCTAGCCCTGAAGGCATTATTCAGATGCAGGACGTTAACAAGTGGTACGGCCAGTTTCACGTGCTCAAAGACATTAACCTGAACGTGCAGCCGGGTGAACGAATCGTGTTGTGCGGGCCTTCGGGTTCGGGCAAGTCGACCACCATTCGCTGCCTCAATCGCCTTGAAGAACACCAGCAAGGGCGCATTGTGGTGGATGGAGTTGAGCTGACCAACGACATCAAGCAGATCGAAACCGTGCGCCGTGAAGTCGGCATGGTGTTCCAGCACTTCAACTTGTTCCCGCATCTGACCATCCTGCAAAACTGCACGTTGGCGCCGATGTGGGTGCGCAAAATGCCCAAGCGCCAGGCCGAAGAAATTGCCATGCATTACTTGCAGCGCGTGCGTATTCCGGAGCAGGCCCACAAGTTTCCGGGGCAGTTGTCCGGTGGTCAGCAGCAGCGGGTGGCGATTGCCCGTGCGCTGTGCATGAAGCCCAAAATCATGTTGTTCGACGAACCGACTTCAGCGCTTGATCCGGAAATGGTCAAGGAAGTACTCGACACCATGATCGGCCTGGCCGAAGACGGCATGACCATGCTCTGTGTGACCCACGAAATGGGCTTTGCCCGGACTGTGGCCAATCGGGTGATCTTTATGGACAAGGGGGAAATCGTCGAGCAGGCCGCGCCGAATGACTTCTTCGACAACCCGCAGAACGACCGGACCAAACTGTTCCTGAATCAAATTCTGCATTGATGCAAACGCGGCGACCGAGGGGTTAACGTGTTTTTTCGCGCTGTTGCTGCTTTTGCTCCAACAGCGCATTGATATCCGCGCATTCGTAGATCGCGTGCAGCTCCTTGACCAGTTCCGGGTGGCGATCGAGCAGGCGCATCAACACAAACAGCGGTTTGGGCGGCTCGACTTCGGCCCGTTCATAGCGGCTGAAGGCATTGTGGCCGCCGCCGGACAGTAACTGCACCGCGCTTTTTTGGGTGAAGTGCAATTTACGGCGGATACGTTTCATCTCGTCTGCCACGACCCGCTTGGCATCCTCGATCAGTTCATCACCTGCCTGGGCATAACGCTCTGCGCTGGGCGCATTGAACTCGACCTCAGCACATTCACTGCATTGCTCGCCTGCCAGATTGGGCACGTGGCGGGTTAATTGTTTGAACGTCACTGTGAAATCGCGGCCCTTGAACGGGTGCATCGCGTTGGGTGCGCCACAGGTGTAGCAATCATGCTTGCTCATCAGTCTTT
Source organism: Pseudomonas sp. FSL R10-0399 (assembly GCF_009600165.1). Taxonomy (NCBI): domain Bacteria; kingdom Pseudomonadati; phylum Pseudomonadota; class Gammaproteobacteria; order Pseudomonadales; family Pseudomonadaceae; genus Pseudomonas; species Pseudomonas sp. FSL R10-0399. The sequence goes on along the minus strand of NZ_WIWK01000014.1, from coordinate 59,062 downwards.
TTCCTTGAAGGCAATGACGGGCGGCCCTCCACCGGGACGATAGGTCACCTTGATATACAGGGCCAAGCCGTAGGCTTGAGCGTGGTAGACGTCTTGCCAGACTTTGGGGTCTGCGTAAGTCGACATTGATTTGTACAAGAGCCTGCGCTCCAGAGACGCGATCACCCATAGCATCTGGGTAAGTGTTAGCCCCAGCATGCGCCCACCATCCAGCGCACTTTTGGTAAACGCCACGGCTCCCAGCCGTTTTACGTCGCCTTGTATGCACTGAAGGGTGTAGTGGGGTGTCTTCTTTTACATAAGAGTGTGCCTCAATGCGCTCAAAACTACCCTTTAAGGGTTTTTTATTCAACGATTAATGTTCAAGTTAAGCGACCCTTTAATCTGTAGTTGATTGCTCTTATGGAAGGCGCTGACTAGCATGTAGGAAAATTCATCCTATGATTGGATGAAAGGACGGAATACATGACAGACGCTTCCCCACTGATAAAACGCTCCCTGGTCGATCAGGCCCTTGAACAGCTGCGCGCGCGGATAAACAACGGCGCCTGGGAGGTCGGCCAGCGTTTGCCGACGGAGCCGGAGTTGGCGGCGGAGTTGGGCATAAGCCGCAATACGGTGCGCGAAGCCATGCGCGTGCTGGCCTTTGCCGGGCTGATTGAGATCCGTCAGGGCGACGGCAGTTACTTGCGCGGGCGGGTCGATCCCATGGACACCTTGCGCACGTTGTCGGCCTGTTCGATGGACCAGGTGCGCGAGATGCGCCACATCCTTGAAGTTGAGGCCGTTGGCCTGGCGGCCGTACGCCGTACCGATGAGGACTTGCGCCTGATGCAGCAAGCACTCGATCTCAGTGGCCAGCACTATCACGGCGAACTCGACACCTACATTTGCTGTGACTTGCAGTTCCACCAGCATGTGATCGATGCCGCGCATAACCCGGCGTTGACGGAGTTGTACCGCTACACCTCAAGCATTGTTTCCAGTCAGTTGCGCAAGACGCTGGATATTTACCCGCGCCGCCAATCGGTGTTCGACCTGCATGTCGAACTGTTGGAGGCCGTCAAACAACAAGACCCACAACGGGCTATGGCGCTTTGCCGGACGTTGATCAATGAACCCTGAACCGGAGAAGGCCATGAACCATCCCTCGTCAGCCAGCAGCGAAGCCGTTCGTCATCTGGATGAACTGGAAGAATTACTGATCGACGCCGAAGTTGATGACGAACTCGTACAACAGACGCCACCCGTGGTGCTGCGCCCGTGGTTGTTGCTGTTGGGGCTGGTGCTGGTGGCGCTGAATTTGCGCCCGGCGCTGTCGAGCGTGGCGCCCTTGCTGGGTATTGTGTCGGACAGCCTGGGCTTGTCGGCCGCGCAGGCCGGTTTACTGACCACCTTGCCCGTGCTGTGTCTGGGCATATTTGCGCCCCTGGCGCCGATTCTGGCCCGGCGTTTTGGCACTGAGCGGGTGGTGCTCGGGATTCTTCTGACATTGGGCGGCGGGATCGTGCTGCGCAGTTGCTTGGGTGAGGTCGGGCTGTTTGCCGGGAGCATTCTGGCTGGCGCCAGTATTGGTGTGATCGGCGTATTGTTGCCGGGGATTATCAAACGCGATTTTGCCGGACATGCCGGAACCATGACCGGCGTCTACACCATGGCGTTGTGCCTCGGCGCAGCACTGGCGGCCGGGGCGACGGTACCGCTGAGCCATTACTTGGGCGACAGTTGGGCAATGGGCCTGGGCTTTTGGGCCTTGCCGGCCTTGTTGGCGGCCATTTTCTGGTTGCCGCAGGTGGGTAAGCGTCAAGGCGCGCACAACGTGGCTTACCGCGTGCAGGGGCTTTTACGCGACCCGCTGGCATGGCAAGTGACGCTCTACATGGGCCTGCAATCGTCGTTGTCCTACATCGTGTTTGGTTGGTTGCCATCGATTCTGATCGGCCGCGGCCTGACCCCGACCGATGCCGGCCTGGTGATGTCAGGTTCAGTGATCGTGCAGTTGGCCACAGCACTGACAGCGCCCTGGCTGGCGACGCGGGGCAAGGATCAGCGTCTGGCGATCGTGCTGGTCATGGGCCTGACCCTGGCCGGGCTGTTTGGCTGTCTATATGCGCCGATGGACAGCTTGTGGAGTTGGGCTGTTGTGCTGGGCCTGGGGCAGGGCGGGACGTTCAGCCTGGCGTTGACCCTGATTGTGCTGCGTTCTCGCGATTCCCATGTAGCCGCCAACCTGTCGGGCATGGCCCAGGGCGTGGGTTACACCCTGGCGTCACTGGGCCCGCTGGCGGTGGGCGTGGTGCACGAAGTCACCGGTGGTTGGGATGCGCTGGGCTGGATTTTTGCCGTGATTGGCCTGTGTGCCATTGTCGCGGGGCTGGGGGCCGGGCGCGCGTTGTACGTCAACGTGCAGAGCGAGAAAATTCAAAGCCCGTAGTGTTTCGGCTCATTGCAGATTATCGTGCACAGATTCCTACCCGCACGGACCCTGCCATGAGCCAAGACCATCAAGCGTTAATCACGCGTTTTTACCAAGCGTTTGCACAGCTTGATGCGCAAGCGATGGGCGAGTGCTACACCGACGACGTAGTGTTCAGCGACCCGGTCTTTGGAGAACTGCGCGGTCACAACGCCACCGATATGTGGCGCATGCTGACCACGCGGGCCAAGGATTTCAGCCTGACCTTCGATCAGGTTCAGGCCGATGCGCAACGCGGCAGTGCACATTGGGTGGCGACGTATCTGTTCAGCCAGACCGGCAATACGGTGGTTAACGATATTCAGGCACGGTTTGTTTTTCGCGACGGCAAAATCTGCGAGCACCATGACCACTTTGACCTGTGGCGCTGGTCGCGGCAGGCGCTGGGGGCCAAGGGCGTTTTGCTGGGCTGGACACCACTGGTGAAAAACGCCATTCGCGCTCAAGCGCAAAAAGGCCTCAAAGCGTATCAAGCCGGACGTTAAATGTGAGTTCCAAACCTTGGTTTGTGTATTTGGTGCGTGCGGCCAATGGTTCGTTGTACTGCGGCATCAGCGATGACCCGGCGCGCCGCTTCGTGCAGCATCAGACTGGTAAAGGCGCGCGCTTTTTTGCCTCAAGCCCTGCGGTGGCCCTGGTCTATGTCGAATCGTGGCCAGACAAAGGCGAAGCCTTGCGTCAGGAGCGGCTGATTAAAAAGCTCAAGAAAAGCGCCAAAGAGTGCCTGGTGCAAAGCCAGTTGGCACTGTAAGAGCGAGCTTGTCTCGCGATCTTTTAAACGATCAAAAGATCGCGAGGCAAGCTCGCTCCTACAGATTTTTGGTTATTTCAACGCCGCGAGGATCGCATCCGGGTTGAAGTCCCTGAGCAAGGTGCCATTGACGTCCAGAATCGGAATCCCGCGCCCGCCCAATGCTTCGTAGGTCTGGCGGGCGACGGCATCCTTGTCGATATCAAACTCTGTGTACGGGATGCCTTTCTGGTCCAGAAAGCGTCGCGTGGCCTTGCAGTAGCCACACCACTCGGTGGCGTACAGCACCACCCGGGCGCTGGCCCGGGTGTGTTCCGGGACAACACCGGAGGGGTTTAGCACCCGCTCGATCTTGCCCCAGTTCTGAAAGACCACGACCACCACCAGCACAAACAGGACTTTCTTGAGGATGCCGTTCAACATCACTTGTTGCGCTTGAGCTGGTCGAGCAGTTGGGTCGGCAGGCCCTTGATAACGAGTGTGCCGGCTTCTTCATCGAATTCGACCTTGGAACCCAGCAGGTGGGCTTCAAAGCTGATAGACAAGCCCTCAGCGCGCCCGGTGAAGCGGCGGAACTGGTTAAGGGTGCGTTTGTCTGCCGGAATTTCCGGCGACAGGCCGTAGTCCTTGTTGCGGATGTGGTCGTAAAACGCCTTTGGGCGCTCTTCGTCGATCAACTCCGACAACTCTTCGAGGCCCATCGGTTCACCGATTTTGGCCTGGCTGCTGGCGTAGTCCACCAGGGTCTTGGTTTTTTCACGGGCGGACTCTTCGGGCAGGTCTTCGCTTTCAACGAAATCACTGAACGCCTTGAGCAGCGTGCGGGTTTCGCCGGGGCCGTCGACGCCTTCCTGGCAACCGATAAAGTCGCGGAAATACTCAGAGACCTTTTTGCCGTTTTTACCTTTGATAAAAGAAATGTACTGCTTGGACTGTTTGTTGTTCTGCCACTCGGAAATATTGATCCGCGCCGCCAGGTGCAACTGGCCCAGGTCCAGATGGCGTGACGGGGTCACGTCCAGTTCCGAGTTCACCGCCACGCCGTCGCTGTGGTGCAACAGGGCGATGGCCAAATAGTCGGTCATGCCTTGCTGGTAATGGGCAAACAGCACGTGGCCGCCCACCGACAGGTTGGATTCTTCCATCAGCTTTTGCAGGTGCTCGACGGCCACACGGCTGAACGCGGTGAAGTCCTGGCCGCCCTCCATGTACTCCTTTAGCCAGCCGCTGAACGGATGCGCCCCGGATTCAGCATGGAAAAAGCCCCAGGCTTTGCCTTGCTTGGCGTTATAGCTTTCGTTGAGGTCTGCGAGCATGTTCTCGATGGCCTGGGACTCGGCCAATTCAGAGTCGCGGGCGTGGAGAACAGCGGGCGTACCGTCGGGTTTTTTCTCAATCAAATGAACGATGCAATGACGGATCGGCATGGGCTTCTCTGCGAATAATGAGCGGGGAGGGCATGCGCCCGGAAAGGCGCTAAGTGTACCGCACCTGAGCCACTGGGCAGCCTTCGTACCGCCTTTTGGGAGGGGATGGACGGTGTAGAGCGGTTTTTTTACGCTTTTAAGGCGATAAAGCTGACCAAATGGCGAGGTAGAGGCGGATATTTAACCGTCTCTGTGCTAGTTTTGCCCGGTCTTGCGCTGTGTAACGGCGTAAAGCATGCATTCAGCCTGTGTCAGGTCGAACCAAACTCCGTTTTAGCACTCTACATCCGCGATTCGTCGTGAAAGCAAACGGGCGTGCCAGACCCTCGATTTCTGGCTCGATAGCTGACCTTGCACTTTGCAAACCAAATGAATTTGATAGGGAAGGAACATCTCAATGGCTATTACTAAAGACCAACTGATCGCTGATCTGGCTGAAGCTGTAGACGCACCGAAAACTACCGTGCGTGCTCTGCTGGACCAACTGGGTCAAATCGTTGCAGATCAGCTGGAAAATGGCGGCGAAATCACTCTGCCAGGTATTGGCAAACTGAAAGTGACCGAGCGTCCTGCCCGTACTGGCCGTAACCCTTCGACTGGCGCTGCCATCGAAATCGCTGCCAAGAAAGTTATCAAGCTCGTTGTGGCTAAAGGCCTGACTGACGCTGTTAACAAGTAAGAACGCATTAAAAAACCGCGCTTGGGAGTGATCCCGAGCGCGGTTTTTTTATGGGCGAAAATCTTGTGTAGGAGCGAGCTTGCCTCGCGATCTTTTAGAAGATCAAAAGATCGCGAGGCAAGCTCCTACAGTGGGGAAAGGCTTACTTCCAGTTCTTCTCGCGCCACACTTGCTGCTGGTCTTTGTCGTGGAAGGTCCAGGCTACAAAGCGGCTTTGCTTGTTGCCTTGGGACATTTCAACCACCTGGCTTTCACGCGCACCGGCTTTTTTCAGCGCGGTCTGAACCGCTGGCAGGTTTGAAGCCTTGGACACCAGCACGCTGAACCACAGCACCTGACGGCCCACGTGCACGCTTTCGCGGATCAGTTGGGTCACAAAGCGTTGCTCGCCACCTTCGCACCACAATTCGGCGGCCTGGCCACCAAAGTTCAGCACTGGCAGTTTGCGCTTGGGGTCTGCCTTGCCCAGTGCTCGCCATTTACGCTCGCTGCCGCGTGTGGCTTCGTCCAGCGAGGCGTGGAACGGCGGGTTGCACATGGTCAGGTCGAAACGCTCGTTGCTGTCCAGGATATCCAGCAGGATCTTCTGCGGATCTGGCTGCAGGCGCAGGCTGATGGCTTTGTTCAGGCTGTTGGACTGCACAATCGCCTTGGCGGTCTTGACCGCCGTGGCATCAACGTCGGTGCCGAGGAACTGCCAGCGGTATTCGCAGTGGCCGATCAGCGGGTAGACGCAGTTGGCGCCGGTGCCGACGTCCAGCACGCGCACATTGGCGCCCTGCGGGATCTGGCCATCGTTGACGCTGGCCAGCAAGTCCGCGAGAAAGTGCACGTAATCGGCGCGGCCCGGCACCGGAGGGCACAGGTAGTCAGCCGGAATGTCCCAGTGGGCAATGCCGTAGAACGACTTGAGCAGCGCACGGTTGAATACCCGCACTGCGCTCGGGTTGGCGAAGTCGATGCTCTCTTTGCCGTACGGGTTGATGATCACAAACGCGCCCAGCTCCGGGCAGATCTTGATCAGTTGCGCAAAGTCGTAGTGGCCCTGATGGCGGTTGCGCGGGTGCAGGCTGGGCTTTACCCGAGGTGTAGCCGGTTTGTTCTCACCCGTAGCCTTGGGCTTGTGGCGTGTGGCTTTGGAGGTGCGTGGGGTGGTCATGTTCAATGGGTTCCACAAAAGCAATCGCGGGCAAGGCCGCCCCGGCAGGGGTTAACCCTGCGGGAGCGTCCTTGCCCGCGATCAGGTGCGCAGCGCTGTTACAGGCTGGAAATCCGCGCGTGCTGGTCCGCCAACTTGCTCAAGGCTTGTTCAGCCTCGGCCAATTTGGCGCGTTCCTTGTCAATGACTTCGGCCGGAGCCTTGTCAACGAAGGCCGCATTCGACAGTTTTCCGCCAACGCGGGCCACTTCGCCGTGCAAGCGCTGGATTTCTTTGTCCAGGCGCGCCAGCTCGGCATCTTTGTCGATCAGGCCGGCCATCGGTACCAGCACTTCCATCTCGCCCACCAATGCGGTGGCAGACAGAGGCGCTTCGGCACCGTCTTGCAGCACGGTGATCGACTCGAGTTTAGCCAGCTTTTTCAGCAAGGCGTCGTTCTCGGTCAAACGGCGTTGGTCTTCACTGCTGACGTTTTTCAGGTACAACTGCAGCGGTTTGCCCGGGCCGATGTTCATTTCGCCACGGATGTTACGCGTGCCGAGCATCAAGCCCTTGAGCCATTCGATGTCGTCTTCGGCAGCCTGGTCGATGCGTGCTTCGTTGGCCACTGGCCAAGGTTGCAGCATGATGGTTTTGCCTTGCGCGCCCGCCAGCGGCGCGATGCGCTGCCAGATTTCTTCGGTGATGAACGGCATGAACGGGTGCGCCAGACGCAAGGCCACTTCCAGAACCCGAACCAGCGTACGGCGAGTGCCACGCTGACGCTCAACCGGGGCGTTTTCGTCCCACAGCACAGGCTTGGAGAGTTCCAGGTACCAGTCGCAATACTGGTTCCAGATGAACTCGTACAAGGCTTGTGCGGCCAGGTCGAAACGGAACTGGTCGAGGTGACGGGTCACTTCGGCTTCAGTGCGCTGCAACTGCGAGATGATCCAGCGGTCAGCCAGCGACAGTTCGTAGGCTTCGCCGTTCTGGCCGCAGTCTTCGCCCTTGTCCAGCACGTAACGTGCGGCGTTCCAGATCTTGTTGCAGAAGTTGCGATAGCCTTCAACGCGGCCCATGTCGAACTTGATATCGCGACCGGTGGAGGCCAGCGAGCAGAACGTGAAGCGCAGGGCGTCGGTGCCGTAGCTGGCGATGCCGTCAGCGAACTCGTCGCGGGTCTGCTTCTCGATCTTCTTCAGCAGTTTTGGCTGCATCAGGCCGGTGGTACGTTTGGTCACCAGGTCTTCGAGGGCGATACCGTCGATGATGTCCAGCGGGTCCAGGACGTTGCCTTTGGACTTGGACATCTTCTGGCCCTGACCGTCACGGACCAGACCGTGTACATACACGGTCTTGAACGGAACCTGCGGGGTGCCGTCTTCGTTCTTCACCAAATGCATGGTGAGCATGATCATCCGGGCAACCCAGAAGAAAATGATGTCGAAGCCGGTGACCAGAACGTCAGTCGGGTGGAAGGTTTTCAGGAAATCGGTCTGCTCAGGCCAGCCCAGGGTGGAGAACGTCCACAGGCCCGAACTGAACCAGGTGTCGAGTACGTCGTTGTCCTGTTGCAGCGCAACGTCCGGGCCGAGGTTGTGCTTGGCACGCACTTCGGCTTCGTCGCGGCCTACGTAGACTTTGCCCGACTCGTCGTACCAAGCCGGGATCCGGTGGCCCCACCACAGCTGACGGCTGATGCACCAGTCCTGGATGTCACGCATCCACGAGAAGTACATGTTTTCGTACTGTTTAGGCACGAACGCGATGCGCCCGTCTTCAACAGCGGCGATGGCAGGTTCTGCCAATGGCTTGGTCGATACGTACCACTGGTCGGTCAGCCACGGTTCGATCACGGTGCCCGAACGGTCGCCTTTCGGCACTTTCAGGGCGTGGTCGTCGACGCTGACCAGCAGGCCGGCTTCGTCGAAGTCGGCAACGATTTGCTTGCGCGCCTCGAAACGGTCCAGGCCAACGTATTTGGCTGGCAGGGTGCCGTCGATGGAGTCGTTCAGCGTGCCGTCGAGGTTGAACACCTGAACGGCAGGCAGAACGGCTGCGTTTTTGTCGAAGATGTTCAGCAGCGGCAGGTTGTGGCGCTTGCCGACTTCATAGTCGTTGAAGTCGTGGGCCGGGGTGATTTTCACGCAGCCGGTGCCGAACTCCGGATCGCAGTAGTCGTCGGCGATGATCGGGATGCGGCGCCCAACCAGGGGCAGCTCAACGAATTTACCGATCAGGGCTTTATAGCGTTCGTCTTCCGGGTTTACCGCAACAGCCGAGTCACCGAGCATGGTTTCCGGGCGGGTAGTGGCGACGACCAGGTAGTCTAGGCCTTCTGCGGTCTTGGCGCCGTCAGCCAGCGGGTAGCGCAGGTTCCACAGGAAACCCTTCTCGTCGTGGTTTTCCACTTCAAGGTCGGAGATCGCAGTGTGCAGCTTGGTGTCCCAGTTGACCAGGCGCTTGCCGCGATAGATCAGGCCGTCTTCGTGCAGGCGTACAAAGGCTTCTTTCACCGCTTCTGACAGGCCGTCGTCCATGGTGAAACGCTCGCGGCTCCAGTCTACGGACGAGCCCAGGCGACGGATCTGACGGCTGATGTTGCCACCGGATTGATCTTTCCATTCCCAGACTTTTTCCAGGAACTTCTCGCGGCCCAGGTCGTGGCGGTTCAGACCTTGTGCTTCGATCTGACGCTCAACCAGCATCTGGGTTGCGATACCCGCGTGGTCGGTGCCCGGCTGCCACAAGGTGTTGCGACCTTGCATACGGCGGAAACGGATCAGGGCGTCCATGATCGCGTTATTAAAACCGTGACCCATGTGCAGGCTGCCGGTGACGTTCGGCGGCGGGATCATGATGGTGTACGGGTCGCCCGCGCCTTGCGGGGCAAAATAATTCTCTTCTTCCCAGGTTTTGTACCAGGAAGTTTCAATGGCGTGCGGCTGGTAGGTCTTATCCATGCGCGGCGGGACCCTATTGGCATTAATTCAGGAAAGCCGGCAAGTATAGCGGGGCGGGACGCTGAGGGCGAGGTGTGCGCTGCATGAGGGAGAAACTACGTAGGAGCGAGCTTGCCTCGCGATCTGTTAAAAATCAAAAGATCGCGAGGCAAGCTCGCTCCTGCGGGATTTGCGTGTGCCGTCAGTTCTGATGCTGCGCCAGCAAGCGCTCCATGTGCGCATCGAGGCGGCGTTTGATTTCGGTTTCGATGTGCGGGGCGAAGTCGTTGATGACCTCGTGCATGATCGCCTGCGCCGCCGTGCGCAGTTCTTTGTCCAAGTGCACGAGCAATGCGTCCGGGGCTTTTTCGACCTTGGGCGCCTCAGCGATGCCGACCAACGGTATTTGCGCCGATTCAGGCTCCGGGTCTGGCTCGGGGGCGACCGTGTCGTCGATGACATCCGACAGCAACGGAATTTGCTCGCCGCCATGGCCGACCATTTCCGTCAGCAGCGGCGGTTGCAAACCGTCATCGCCCAGCAACTGGCGAATGGATTCAAGATCGTCGAGCAGGTGTGCAGCTTTTTTCGGCGAATTGGAGGTGTCCATCGTGTGCTCAGAGTCGTTGTAGCTTGTGGTCTTGCAGAGGATAGCCGTGTTCACGGTAGAAGCGAAAACTCTCCCGTGCAGCCAGGCGAACTGCGGGGTCTTCGACCACGACTTCAGCGACGCGGGCGAAACGTTTAAAGAATTCAGGGACTTTGAGGTCCAGGTTAATCAATAAATCCTGATGGCTGGCGGGGGCTTCGCTGAGGCCCATGACAATCGTGCCGTCAGGTTGGTCTTCGGTGGTGCTGTGGGGTACGAAGCTTTCGCCCTTGAAGCGCCACAGACGCTCGTCCAGGTCCTGGCGTTGAGCGCCATCGCTGCAATGCAGGTACACCCGGTGGCCGAGGCGCCAGGCTTTTTCAGTGAGTTTGCAGGCAAAATCCAGCCGCGCTGAAGGTTCGGCGCTGGGCAGGATATAAAAGTCGACCTTGGTCAGCTCTGTATCGGGTTCTGAGGTCATTGCGGTTCCTGAATCGGGATTGCGCCGCCATCAGGCGGCGCAACCGTCGATTGTCAGCTTCAAGCGTTGGCGCGATCCAGCAGGTATTGCGTCAGCAAAGGCACAGGGCGGCCGCTGGCGCCTTTGTCCTTGCCGCCGCTGACCCATGCGGTGCCAGCGATGTCCAGGTGAGCCCAGTGGTAGGCCTTGGCAAAGCGCGACAGGAAGCAGCCCGCGGTGATGGCGCCGCCTTTAGGGCCGCCAATGTTGGCCATGTCGGCAAACGGGCTGTCCAGTTGCTCTTGGTATTCGTCGAACAGCGGCAGTTGCCAGGCGCGGTCGTCGGCTTGTTTGCCGGCTTCCAGCAATTGGCCGATCAGTTCGTCGTTGTTGCCCATCAGGCCCGAGGTGTGAGCACCCAAGGCCACCATGCACGCGCCGGTCAGGGTGGCGATATCGATCACCGCTTGCGGTTTGAAGCGTTCGGCGTAGGTCAGGGCGTCGCACAGCACCAGACGGCCTTCGGCGTCGGTGTTGAGGATTTCAACGGTCTGGCCGCTCATGGTCGTCACGATGTCGCCCGGACGTGCAGCGCCGCCGCTTGGCATGTTCTCGGCGCAGGCCAGGATGCACACCAGGTTGATCGGCAGTTTCAGCTCAAGCACGGCACGCAGGGTGCCGAACACGCTGGCAGCGCCGCCCATGTCGTACTTCATTTCGTCCATGCCCGCACCCGGCTTGAGGCTGATGCCGCCGGTGTCGAACGTGATGCCTTTGCCGACCAGCACAAAAGGTTTCTCGGATTTTTTGCCGCCTGCGTAGTTCATCACGATCAGGCGTGGCGGCTGATCGCTGCCCTGGCCGACCGCATAGAACGCGCCCATGCCCAGATCCTTGATTTTTTTCTCGTCAAGGATCTCGACTTTCAGGCTCTTGAATTCTTTGCCCAGGTCCTTGGCTTGTTCGGCCAGGAAAACCGGATGGCAAATGTTCGGTGGCAGGTTGCCCAGGTCGCGGGTGAACGACATGCCGCTGGCAATGGCCTGCGCATGGGTGACTGCGCGCTGCACTTCAGCTTGTGCGGCCTTGATGGTCAGCAGGGTGATTTTTTTCAGGGCGCGGGGTTCGGCTTTCTGGCTTTTGAAGCGGTCGAAGGTGTATTCGCCGTCGAGCAGGGTTTCGGCCAGCAGGCGGGTTTTGCTGTAGCTGTCACGGCCCTTGACCACCAGTTCGTCGAGTGCGAACACCGCGTCGCTGCCGCCCAGGCCTTTAAGGACGCTCAGCGCGCCGCTGATGATTTTGCGAAAAGGGCGGTCGCCCAGTGCTTCGTCTTTACCTGTGCCCAGCAGCAATACGCGCTCGGCCTTGAGGTTTGGGAGGCTGTGAAGCAACAGGCTCTGGCCGGTTTTGCCGGCGATGTCGCCACGCTTTACCACGGTGCTGATGGCGCCACCGGTGAGTTCGTCGATGGCTTTAGCGGTAGGGCCGAGTTTGCGGCCTTCGCTGATGGCGACCACGAGAGTGGCCGTTTTCAACGTTTCTGGGCTGACGCTTTTTACAACCAGTTCCATGTCCGGGTCCCTGAATCAAATGGTCAACGTGCGCACAAACGGTGCGGTTCGCGTGCTTGAAAGATACAGCGCTTCACCTGTGCTTCAGGCGGGCGTCAAGGCAGGCAGTTTGAACCTCGTCGGCCGCGCCTGACAACCCTCGAATGCTGCCAAATCAGCGCTTTAAAGCCTTGGCTGAGCATGCGCAGTGACAGGCGCGGCCATTCACAGGATAATGCGCCATCTTTTTAAACGACTAGGCTCATCTACATGAGCTAGTGTCGATTCGCTATGCCGCTTGTTTGGCCGCCTTAGCCTGACGACCCCTGGAGTGTCTGGTTTGATCGTCTTCCGTTATCTATCCCGCGAAGTCCTGCTTACATTGAGCGCTGTCAGCGCTGTGCTGCTGGTCATCATCATGAGCGGTCGCTTCATTAAATACCTGGCCCAGGCTGCCTCGGGCGCCATGGACCCCAGCTCGCTGTTCTTGATCATGGGCGTTCGTCTGCCCGGCTTCTTGCAGCTGATCTTGCCGCTGGGCCTGTTTCTGGGCTTTCTTCTGGCTTACGGGCGTATGTACCTCGAAAGCGAGATGACGGTCCTGTCGGCCACCGGCATGAGCCAGCAGCGCCTGTTGGCCATCAGCATGGTGCCGGCCACTATCGTGGCGCTGATCGTTGCCTGGTTGAGCTTGAGCCTGGCGCCTCAGGGCGCTACGCAGTTTCAACTGCTGCTCAACAAGCAAGATGCCCTGACCGAGTTCGATACCCTGGAACCGGGCCGCTTTCAGACCCTGAATGATGGCTCCCGGGTGACCTACACCGAACAGCTGACCAATGACCGGACGAATCTGGGGGGCGTGTTTATCACCCAGAAGAACCTCGGTCAGGACGCCAAGGATCGCAGCATTTCCATATTGGTCGCGCAAAAGGGCCGCCAGGAAGTGCGCCCGGATGGCAGCCGCTGGTTGATTCTGGATGACGGCTATCGTTATGACGGCAACCCTGGCTTGGCGGATTACCGCGCCATCAAATACGACACCTACGGCGTACTGCTTCCCAAGCCCGATGTCAGCAATGAGGTCACCGATCGCGATGCGATGCCTACCAGCAGCCTTATCGGCAACCCTGACGTAAAGGCGATTGCTGAGCTGCAGTGGCGTATTTCCATGCCGCTGCTGGTCTTCATCGTGACCCTGATTGCCGTTCCGCTGTCGCGAGTCAACCCGCGCCAGGGCCGCTTCCTCAAGCTGTTGCCCGCCATCCTTCTCTATATGGGCTACGTGACCGCCTTGATTCTGGTCCGTGGCGCCCTCGAAAAAGGCAACATTTCACCCACGCTGGGCTTGTGGTGGGTGCACGGTCTGTTCTTGATCATTGGTCTGTTGTTGTTCTATTGGGAGCCGTTGCGCTTGAAATTGGCGACTCGTCGCAGCGCGAAGGAGCTGGCTCATGGTTAAGCTCGATCGCTACATTGGTAAAAGTGTGTTGCTGGCGATCCTCGCGGTGTCGGGGATCATCGTCGGCCTGGCGTCGCTGTTTGCCTTCATTGATGAGGTCAAGAACCTCTCCAGCTCTTACACCATGGCCGATGTTTTCAGCTTTGTGATGCTGACAGCGCCGCGTCGTCTTTACGACATGCTGCCGGTGGCGGCCCTGATCGGCTGTCTGATTGGCCTGGGCAGCCTGGCGAGCAACAGCGAGCTGACCATCATGCGGGCGGCGGGTGTGTCCACCGGTCGTATTGTCTGGGCGGTCATGAAGCCGATGCTGGTGTTGATGCTGGCCGGTATTCTGATTGGCGAGTACCTGGCACCCGCGACCGAGTCGGTGGCCCAGGCCAACCGGGCTCTGGCCCAGGGCAGCGGTGATGCACAAAGCTCCAAGCATGGTATGTGGCACCGCGAGGGGGATGAGTTCATCCACATCAACGCGGTTCAGCCCGATGGCATGCTGCTGGGGGTGACACGTTATCGTTTCGATAAAGAACACCACCTGCTGTCTGCCAGTTTCGCCAAAAAAGCCAACTTCACGCAGGACCACTGGGAACTGAGTGATGTGGCGACTACGGTCTTCCACGAGCGCAACACTGAAGTCGTTAACACGCCTGAAGAGCGCTGGGACGTTTCCCTGAGCCCCGAGCTGCTTAATACCGTGGTCATGGCCCCGGATGCGCTGTCGATTTCCGGGCTGTGGGGCTATATCCACTATTTGAAAGACCAGGGTCTGAACAACGGCCGTTACTGGCTGGCGTTTTGGGTCAAGGTATTGCAGCCATTTGTCACGGCTGCGCTGGTATTGATGGCCATTTCTTTCATCTTCGGCCCGCTGCGTTCTGTTACTTTGGGGCAGCGCGTGTTCACCGGTGTATTGATCGGCTTTGCGTTCAAGATTGCGCAAGACCTGTTGGGGCCAGCCAGCTTGGTGTTTGGCTTCTCGCCGCTGTTCGCGGTGCTGTTGCCAGCCGGCATCTGTGCGCTGGCCGGTTTCTGGTTGTTGCGCAGGGCCGGTTGATCAATACCCCTTGGGTTGATCAAAAAGCCTCTATCACTTGATAGGGGCTTTTTTGTGAACGTGACGCTTGGCTCAGGGATCAGGTACAATTCCCGGCTATTTTTCGGCGGGCAGTCTGCCTGCGACTTTTTTTGAGTGTTGACCCGTGAGTGATTTGAGTCATATCCGCAATTTCTCCATCATCGCCCACATTGACCATGGCAAGTCGACGCTGGCCGATCGTTTCATTCAGATGTGCGGTGGTCTGACTGCCCGCGAAATGGAAGCCCAGGTACTGGACTCCATGGACCTAGAGCGTGAGCGTGGGATTACCATCAAGGCCCACAGCGTTACCCTGTACTACACGGCCAAAGACGGCATTACCTATCAGCTGAACTTCATTGACACCCCGGGCCACGTTGACTTCACCTACGAAGTCAGCCGGTCTCTGGCGGCCTGTGAAGGTGCGCTGCTGGTTGTCGACGCGGGTCAGGGCGTAGAAGCCCAGTCCGTTGCCAACTGCTACACCGCTATCGAGCAGGGTCTTGAGGTGATGCCGGTCTTGAACAAGATCGACCTGCCGCAGGCCGATCCTGACCGCGTGAAAGAAGAAATCGAAAAAATCATCGGCATCGATGCCACTGACGCCGTGACCTGCAGTGCCAAAACCGGCCTGGGCGTGGACGAAGTGCTTGAGCGCCTGGTGCATACCATTCCTGCGCCTACCGGCAATATCGAAGATCCGCTGCAAGCGTTGATCATCGACTCCTGGTTCGACAACTACCTGGGCGTTGTGTCCCTGGTTCGCGTGCGCCACGGCCGCGTGAAGAAGGGCGACAAAATCCTGGTTAAATCCACCGGCAAGGTCCACCTGGTGGACAGCGTCGGTGTATTCAACCCGAAACACACTGCCACTGCCGACCTCAAGGCCGGTGAAGTGGGCTTCATCATCGCCGGTATCAAGGACATTCACGGTGCGCCGGTGGGTGACACCCTGACCCTGAGCACAACCCCTGATGTTGAAGTGCTGCCAGGTTTCAAACGCATTCAGCCGCAGGTGTACGCGGGCCTGTTCCCGGTCAGCTCCGATGACTTCGAAGACTTCCGTGATGCGCTGCAAAAGCTGACGCTCAACGACTCGTCGCTGCAATATACGCCAGAAAGCTCTGACGCACTGGGCTTCGGCTTCCGTTGCGGCTTCCTGGGCATGCTGCACATGGAAATCATCCAGGAGCGCCTGGAGCGCGAATACGACCTGGACCTGATTACCACGGCGCCGACGGTAATTTTCGAGTTGCTGCTCAAGAACGGTGAAACGATTTACGTCGATAACCCGTCCAAGCTGCCAGACTTGTCTGCCATCGAGGACATGCGCGAGCCGATCGTGCGTGCCAACATTCTTGTGCCTCAAGAGCACTTGGGCAACGTCATAACCCTGTGTATCGAAAAACGTGGCGTTCAACACGACATGTTGTTCTTGGGTACTCAGGTACAAGTGACCTACGATTTGCCGATGAACGAAGTGGTTCTGGACTTCTTCGACCGTCTCAAATCCACCAGTCGCGGCTATGCTTCGCTCGATTACCATTTCGACCGCTACCAGTCGGCTAATCTGGTGAAGCTGGATGTATTGATCAACGGCGAAAAAGTCGATGCCCTGGCATTGATCGTTCACCGTGACAACGCCCACTACAAAGGGCGTGCGCTAACCGAAAAAATGAAAGAACTGATTCCGCGTCAGATGTTCGATGTTGCAATCCAGGCCGCCATTGGCGGGCAGATTGTGGCGCGAACCACTGTCAAGGCTCTCAGAAAGAACGTACTGGCCAAATGCTACGGTGGTGACGTTAGCCGTAAGCGCAAGCTGTTGGAAAAGCAAAAGGCCGGTAAAAAACGCATGAAGCAAGTGGGTAACGTGGAAATTCCACAAGAAGCCTTCCTTGCGGTGCTCAGGTTGGATAGCTAGGTCCTATGTCACTAAATTTCCCGCTGTTGCTGGTTATTGCTGTCGCCGTCTGCGGTTTGCTGGCGCTGCTCGATCTGGTCTTCCTGGCACCTCGCCGGCGCAAGGCCATTGCCAACTATCAAGCCACTGTTCAGCCGGCTGATATGCAGGTCATCGAGAAGCTCAACAAGGAACCGTTGCTGGTCGAGTACGGCAAGTCGTTCTTCCCGGTGTTGTTCATCGTGCTGGTGCTGCGTTCGTTTCTGGTTGAGCCGTTCCAGATTCCGTCGGGCTCGATGAAGCCGACACTGGATGTGGGCGATTTCATTTTGGTGAACAAATTTTCTTACGGGATCCGCTTGCCGGTGATCGACAAGAAAATCATCGAAGTGGGTGATCCGCAGCGCGGGGATGTGATGGTGTTTCGCTACCCAAGCGATCCGTCGGTCAACTACATCAAGCGCGTAGTGGGCCTGCCGGGCGACACCGTTCGCTACACCAGCGACAAGCATTTGTACGTCAATGGCCAACTGGTTGCCGAGCAACTGGTAGGTGTTGAACCGGGCACATTGGGCAGTGCCGAGTTGTACAAAGAGAAGCTGGGCGAAGTCGAGCACATGATCCGCAAGGAAATGAGCCGCTATCGCGCGCCACCTGATAACGAGTGGACGGTTCCGGCCGGGCACTACTTCATGATGGGCGACAACCGCGACAATTCGAACGACAGCCGTTACTGGGATGATCCGAACATTCCCAAAGATGAGCTGGGCATGGTTCCCGACCAGAACATTGTCGGCAAGGCCTTCGCTGTTTGGATGAGTTGGCCGGAACCCAAGATGAGCCATCTGCCGAACTTCTCGCGGGTGGGGCTGATCAAGTAGCCAAGACGGCGCTGTTAATAACAGCGCCGAATGCTTTTCAGGCGTCCTGATAAATCGGGCGCCTGACGGTTCTTACGACCGTCTGCCGTCTCAGGCAGGGCGGTCAACAGTATTCAGGATGTGGATTTGAACAAAGCGTTAAGTGTGACGGCGGCGAACAGCCTGTTCCCTGTCCATTTGCTATGCGATAAACGAGCATCACTGATCCCTAATATCGGTCCGGTGGTGACATTCGGCCACGAACTCAGCGTGGGTAAATCGTGAGTTTTTCTTTAAATCGTTTAGAGCGTCAGCTCGGCTACACCTTCAAAGACCAGGAGCTGATGATCCTGGCCCTGACACACCGCAGTTTCGCGGGGCGCAATAACGAGCGTCTTGAGTTCCTGGGCGATGCAATCCTCAACTTTGTCGCCGGTGAAGCGTTGTTTGATCGCTTCCCGCTGGCCCGCGAAGGGCAGCTGTCGCGCCTGCGTGCGCGTTTGGTCAAAGGCGAAACCCTGGCCGTACTGGCGCGCGGTTTTGAGTTGGGCGAGTACCTGCGCCTGGGTTCGGGTGAACTGAAAAGCGGCGGTTTTCGTCGCGAGTCGATTTTGGCAGATGCCCTTGAAGCGCTGATTGGCGCCATCTACCTCGACGCGGGCATGGAAACCGCCCGTGATCGCGTATTGGCCTGGCTGGCTGGCGAGTTCGAGACCCTGACCCTGGTCGACACCAATAAAGATCCCAAAACACGCCTGCAAGAGTACTTGCAGTCGCGCGCCTGTGAACTGCCACGCTACGAAGTGGTGGATATTCAAGGTGAACCGCATTGCCGCACTTTCTTTGTTGAGTGCGAAATTGCCCTATTGAATGAAAAAAGCCGAGGTCAGGGTGTGAGCCGTCGCATTGCCGAACAGGTAGCGGCCGCAGCAGCACTGATTGCCCTTGGCGTGGAGAATGGCCATGACTGATTCAACTGCAACTCGCTGTGGCTATGTCGCCATCGTTGGTCGACCAAACGTGGGTAAATCCACACTGCTGAACCACATTCTCGGTCAAAAGCTGGCGATCACCTCGCGCAAGCCGCAGACCACCCGTCACAACATGCTGGGCATCAAGACCGAAGGCGATATTCAAGCCATCTACGTTGACACGCCGGGCATGCACAAGGGTGGCGAAAAGGCCCTGAACCGCTACATGAACAAAACTGCGTCGGCTGCGTTGAAAGACGTCGACGTGGTGATCTTCGTGGTGGATCGCACCAAGTGGACTGAAGAAGACCAAATGGTTCTTGAGCGCGTCCAGTTTGTGACTGGCCCGTTGATTGTGGCGTTGAACAAGACTGACCGCATCGAAGACAAAACGGAATTGATGCCGCACCTGACCTGGCTTCAGGAGCAATTGCCGAATGCCCAGATCGTGCCGATTTCGGCTCAAAACGGCCACAACCTCGATGCCCTTGAACGTGTGATTGCTGATCATCTGCCGGAAAACGACCACTTCTTCCCGGAAGACCAGATCACCGATCGCAGCAGCCGCTTCCTTGCCGCTGAACTGGTCCGTGAAAAGATCATGCGCCAGCTGGGTGCGGAGCTGCCGTACCAGATCACCGTTGAGATCGAAGAATTCAAGCAGCAAGGCAAGACCTTGCACATTCATGCCTTGATTCTGGTTGAGCGTGACGGGCAGAAAAAAATCATCATTGGCGACAAGGGCGAGCGCATCAAGCGCATCGGCACTGAAGCGCGTAAAGACATGGAGCTGCTGTTCGACTCCAAAGTCATGCTCAACTTGTGGGTCAAGGTTAAAGGCGGCTGGTCCGACGACGAACGCGCCCTGCGTTCGCTGGGCTATGGCGACCAGTAACAGGTTGTAATACCTCGCTGCCTTGCAAGATCCTGTGGGAGCGGGCTTGCTCGCGATAGCATCAAACCGGTCTGCCTGCCTTGCCGAGTTGATGCTATCGCGAGCAAGCCCGCTCCCACATTAGACTTCTGATAAAGCTGATCGCCCATGTCCAGCAAATCCATCGTCCCTCAACTCGCTTACGTCCTGCACAGTCGTCCTTACCGTGAAACCAGTGCGCTGGTGGATTTCATCACGCCGCAAGGCCGTCTGCGTGCGGTGCTGCGTAATGCGCGGGGCAAGGCGGGCACGCTGGCCCGGCCGTTTGTGCCGTTGGAAATCGAGTTCCATGGTCGCGGCGAGCTGAAGAATGTCGGACGCATGGAGAGCGCAGGCGTTTCGACCTGGCTCAATGGCGAAGCCCTGTTCAGCGGGCTCTATCTCAATGAACTGCTGGTGCGTCTGCTCCCTGCCGAAGACCCGCACCCCGCAGTGTTCGATCACTACGCTGCTACCTTGCTGGCCCTGGCCGAAGGGCGACCGTTGGAGCCTTTGCTGCGGGCGTTCGAATGGCGGCTGCTGGACGACCTGGGTTACAGCTTCTCGCTGACCGAAGACATCCATGGTGGACCAATCGAGGCCGATGGCTTATATCGCCTGCAAGTGGACGCCGGGCTTGAGCGTGTCTGGTTGTTGCAGCCGGGGTTGTTCAATGGTGTTGAGCTGCTGGCCATGGCGCAAGCCGACTGGAGCGCAACGGGCGCCTTGTCGGCGGCCAAACGTCTGATGCGTCAGGCGTTGGCCGTTCATTTGGCTGGTAAGCCCCTGGCCAGTCGTGAGTTGTTTCGCAAGCCCTGAATAGACCGGTATGCTGTGCGCCGAATCTTCAACTCTTCAGGAGAGCCCTCGTGACCACAAGCAATCGCATTCTTCTTGGCGTGAACATCGACCACGTAGCTACGCTGCGTCAGGCGCGAGGCACGCGTTACCCGGACCCGGTCAAAGCGGCTCTGGACGCGGAAGAGGCGGGGGCCGACGGCATCACCGTGCATCTGCGCGAAGACCGTCGCCACATTCAAGAGCGCGATGTCTTGCTACTCAAGGATGTGCTGCAAACGCGTATGAACTTCGAAATGGGCGTGACTGAAGAGATGATGGCGTTTGCCGAGCGCATTCGTCCGGCGCATATCTGCCTCGTCCCAGAAACCCGTCAAGAACTGACCACCGAAGGCGGTCTGGACGTTGCCGGGCAAGAAGCGCGGATCAAGGCTGCGGTTGAGCGCCTGAGCAAAATTGGCAGCGAGGTTTCGCTGTTTATTGACGCGGACGAGCGCCAAATCGAAGCGTCGCGCCGTGTGGGCGCCCCCGCCATCGAGTTGCATACCGGTCGTTATGCCGATGCCCAGACCCCGGCTGACGTGGCAGAAGAACTGCAGCGCGTGGCTGATGGCGTGGCCTTTGGCCTGGGGCAGGGGCTGATTGTGAACGCCGGCCATGGTCTGCATTATCACAACGTCGAAGCCGTGGCGGCGATCAAGGGCATCAACGAACTGAACATTGGCCATGCATTGGTTGCTCATGCACTGTTCGTCGGCTTCAAGTCGGCCGTTTCCGAGATGAAAGCCCTGATTCTGGCGGCCTCAAAAGCCTAAGACATATTCAAAACCTGTAGGAGCGAGCTTGCCTCGCGATCTTTTCAAAGATCGAAAGATCGCGAGGCAAGCTCGCTCCTACAGTGTGATCTGGCTCTAAGCGGTAGCGTGTTTTACAGCTGCGGTTCTTCTTTGGGCTTGGTCTTGTCGATGCCGGGGATGTGCAGTTTGCCGTCGGCCACTTGGTCGCCTTCAAGCTGTGGCTGTGTGGCCCAGGTGAGGATGTCGTAGTAACGGCGGATGTTGGCCACGAAGTGCACAGGCTCGCCGCCACGGGCGTAGCCATATTTGGTTTTGCTGTACCACTGCTTCTGCGCAAGGCGAGGCAGGATTTTCTTTACGTCCAGCCACTTGTTCGGGTTCAGGCCTTCTTTGGCTGCTAACTTGCGTGCGTCATCCAGATGCCCGGTGCCCACGTTGTAGGCCGCCAGTGCAAACCAGGTACGGTCTGGCTCGGCGATATCACTGTCCAGTTGGTCCTTGATGTAAGCCAGGTACTTGGCGCCCCCCATAATGCTTTGCTTGGGGTCCAGTCGGTTGGACACACCCATGGCCTGCGCGGTGTTCTGGGTCAGCATCATCAGCCCGCGAACCCCGGTTTTAGAGGTTACGGCGGCTTGCCACAAGGATTCCTGATAGCCCATGGCTGCCAGCAGGCGCCAGTCAATCTGCTCTTTTTTCGCGGCATCCTTGAAGAACACTTCGTACTTGGGCAAGCGCTGTTGCAAGTGCTGGGCAAAGGTGTAGGCGCCCACATAGCCCAATACATCAACGTGCCCGTAGTAGCGGTCTTTAAGGCGCTGCAGGGTGCCGTTTTTCTCGACCTTGTCCAGGTAGGTGTTGATTTCGTTGAGCAGGCTGTTGTCTTCGCCTGCGACCACGGCCCAGCGCTGGCTGCGGGCATCGCCCAAATCAAAGGCCACGCGCACATTGGGGAAGTACACCTGGTTCATGGCCATTTCGTTGGAGTCGACCAGGGTCAGGTCGATCTGCCCTTCATCGACCATGCGCAGCAAGTCGACGACTTCAACGGCGTCGGACTCGTCGTATTCGATGCCGGGATATTGCTTTTTAAGTTCGGCGAGCTGTTCGGCGTGGGAACTGCCCTTGAGTACGGTAATGCGCTTGCCGACCAGATCGGCCGCCGTGGTAGGGCGTGATTGCCCGTTGCGGTAAATGATCTGCGGCGTGACTTCGAGGTACGGGTGAGAAAACTTGGCTTGTGCGAGGCGGTTATCGCTGCTGACCAGGCCGGCAGCAGCTAAAACCGGGCCGTCAGGTTGGCCCAGCTTGTTGAAAAGGTCGTCGAGGTTGTCAGCCGTTTCGATTTCCAGCTTGACGCCCAGATCGTCGGCAAAGCGTTTGACCAACTCGTATTCAAAGCCGGTTTCGCCGTTGCGATCTTCAAAATAGGTGGCCGGGCTGTTACGGGTGATCACCCGCAGTACCCCATCCTCCTTTACGCGCTCAAGGGTGCTGGGTTTTTCAACGCAGGCACCGAGCATCAGGAAGAGTCCGGTTACGAGCAGCCACTTGGCCCCACGCTGGCGGAATGCAGTTAGAGAAAACATGCGCGCAGTATACGCAAAGCAGCACGGGTGCCATATCTCGACAATCTGTGGGCATTCTGATAACAGCCGCCCAAAACGCTGCAACCCCTGTGGAATGGGGGTTGGAGCGAGGTCTAAAGATCATTACCGACCATCTGTTTACACGCTGATAGCCATAAAGAATAAGGATTTGGTCGATTAACGACGTTTGGCGTACGTCTAGTGTGCCGTTTCGGGTGCCGTGACCGAAGGTTTAGGCTAGAATGCCGGGCCTCAAAGCACACCCCTCCCGAGGCTGTCCCGAAGATGTTGATCCTGCGCGGCGCTCCTGCCCTTTCTGCCTTTCGCCACAGCAAACTCCTTGCACAACTGAGCCTCAAGGTTCCGGCTGTCAGTGGTTTGTATGCTGAGTTCGCCCACTTTGCCGATGTCACCGGTGATTTGACCAGCGATGAACAGCAGGTACTGGCTCGTCTCCTGAAGTACGGCCCAAGCGTGCCGGTCCAAGAGCCAAATGGCCGACTGTTTTTGGTGTTGCCGCGGTTTGGCACCATTTCTCCTTGGTCGAGCAAGGCCAGCGATATTGCCCGTAACTGTGGCCTGGCGAAAATCCAGCGCCTGGAACGCGGCATTGCTTTTTATGTGGCTGGCCAGTTCAGCGACGCCGATGCCGAACTGATTGCATCGGTTCTGCATGACCGCATGACCCAAATCGTACTGGGCGACCTGGAGCAGGCCGCCGGTCTGTTCAGCCATGCCGAGCCAAAGCCGCTGACCGCCATTGATGTGCTGGGTGGCGGTCGCGCCGCGCTGGAAAAAGCCAACGTTGAGTTGGGCCTGGCGCTGGCTGAAGACGAAATCGACTACCTGGTCAATGCGTTCAATGGTCTGGGCCGCAACCCGCACGACATCGAACTGATGATGTTTGCCCAGGCGAACTCCGAGCATTGCCGCCACAAGATCTTCAACGCCAGTTGGGACATCGACGGCCAAAGCCAGGAAAAAAGCCTGTTTGGCATGATCAAAAACACCTACGTGATGCACAGCGAAGGTGTTCTGTCGGCTTATAAAGACAACGCATCGGTGATCGTCGGTAGCGTTGGCGGGCGTTTCTTCCCGAACCCTGAAACCCGCCAGTACGGCGCGGTGCAGGAGCCTGTGCACATCCTGATGAAGGTTGAAACGCACAACCACCCAACCGCCATTGCCCCGTTCCCGGGTGCAGCGACCGGTTCTGGTGGCGAAATTCGTGACGAAGGTGCAACCGGCCGTGGCGCCAAGCCAAAGGCAGGCCTGACCGGCTTTACCGTTTCCAACCTGCAAATCCCGGGCTTTACCCAGCCGTGGGAAGTGCCGTACGGCAAGCCAGAGCGCATCGTGACGGCGCTGGACATCATGATTGAAGGCCCGCTGGGTGGCGCGGCGTTCAACAACGAATTCGGTCGTCCGGCCCTGACCGGTTACTTCCGTACCTTCGAGCAGTCCATCACCACCCCGCACGGTGATGAAGTGCGCGGTTACCACAAGCCCATCATGTTGGCGGGCGGCATGGGCAACATCCGCGCCGAACACGTACAAAAAGCCGAAATCACCGTTGGCGCCAAACTGATCGTGCTGGGTGGCCCGGCCATGTTGATCGGTCTGGGCGGCGGTGCTGCCTCGTCCATGGCCACTGGCGCAAGCTCGGCCGACCTGGACTTCGCTTCGGTACAGCGCGAAAACCCTGAAATGGAACGCCGCTGCCAGGAAGTAATCGACCGTTGCTGGCAATTGGGTGACAAAAACCCGATCAGCTTCATCCACGACGTGGGTGCGGGCGGTCTGTCCAACGCCTTCCCTGAGCTGGTCAACGACGGCGACCGTGGTGGCCGTTTCGAACTGCGCAACATTCCAAACGACGAGCCGGGCATGGCCCCGCACGAGATCTGGAGTAACGAATCCCAAGAACGTTACGTTCTGGCAGTCAGCGCTGAAGACTTCGAGCGCTTCCAGGCGATCTGCGAGCGTGAGCGTTGCCCGTTTGCCGTGGTGGGCGAGGCTACTGCCGAGCCACAACTGACCGTCACCGACAGCCATTTCGGCAACAGCCCGGTGGACATGCCACTGGAAGTGTTGCTGGGCAAGGCGCCACGCATGCACCGTTCGGTGGTGCGTGAAGCCGAGCTGGGCGATGACTTCGATCCGGCAGCGCTGAACGTGGGCGAGTGTATCGAGCGCGTTCTGCACCACCCGGCAGTCGCCAGCAAGAGCTTCCTGATCACCATCGGCGACCGTACCATCACCGGCCTGGTTGCCCGTGATCAAATGGTCGGCCCGTGGCAGGTGCCGGTGGCAGACGTTGCCGTTACCGCGACCAGCTTTGACGTGTACACCGGTGAAGCCATGGCCATGGGCGAGCGGACGCCGCTGGCACTGCTGGATGCTCCGGCATCGGGCCGCATGGCCATCGGTGAAACCCTGACCAACATCGCGGCCTCGCGAATTGGCAAAATCTCTGACATCAAACTGTCGGCCAACTGGATGTCGGCGGCTGGCCACCCAGGTGAAGACGCGCGTCTGTACGACACCGTAAAAGCGGTCGGCATGGAACTGTGCCCCGAGCTGGGCATCACCATTCCGGTGGGCAAAGACTCGATGTCGATGCAAACCCGCTGGAACGATGAAGGCACCGACAAGAGCGTGACCTCGCCGCTGTCGCTGATCGTCACCGGTTTCGCACCGGTGCTCGATGTTCGCCGCACCCTGACCCCAGAACTGCGCATGGACAAAGGCCTGACCGATCTGATCCTGATCGACCTGGGCCGTGGCCAAAACCGTATGGGCGCTTCGATCCTGGCCCAGACCTACGGCAAGCTTGGTAAACAAGCCCCGGACGTTGACGACGCAGAAGACCTCAAGGCCTTCTTCGCGGTCATTCAAGGTCTGAACGCTGATGGCCACCTGCTGGCTTACCACGACCGTTCTGACGGTGGTTTGCTGACCACTGTGATGGAAATGGCGTTTGCCGGTCACTGCGGTCTGAACCTGATCCTCGATTGTCTGGCCGACAGCGTTGGTCAATTGCCGGCCGTGCTGTTCAACGAAGAGCTGGGTGCCGTGATCCAGGTTCGCCAGGACGCTACCGCTGACGTGCTCGCACAGTTCAGCGCGGCGGGTCTGGGTGAATGCGTTGACGTGATTGGTCAGCCGCTGAACAACAGCGAAGTCACCATCAGCTTCCACGGTGACAAAGTGTTTGTTGGTCAGCGCGGCGAGTTGCAGCGTCAGTGGGCTGAAACCAGCTTCCAGATCCAGCGTATGCGTGACAACGCAGACTGCGCGCAGCAAGAATTCGACGTGCTGCTGGAAGAAGACAACCCGGGCCTGACCGCTCAGTTGAGCTTTGACGTCAACGCCAACATCAGCGCGCCGTACATCAAAAAAGGCATTCGCCCACAAGTTGCCGTTCTGCGTGAGCAGGGCGTTAACGGTCAGGTTGAAATGGCAGCGGCATTTGACCGTGCCGGTTTCAACGCGATCGACGTGCACATGAGCGACATTCTGGCCGGCCGTGTCGACCTGAACGAGTTCAAGGGTCTGGTAGCGTGCGGTGGTTTCTCTTACGGCGACGTACTGGGTGCCGGTGAAGGCTGGGCCAAGTCGGCCTTGTTCAACGCCCGCGCACGTGATGCGTTCCAGGGCTTCTTCGAGCGTACCGACAGCTTCAGCCTCGGTGTGTGCAACGGTTGCCAGATGATGTCCAACCTCAGCGAACTGATTCCGGGCAGCGAGTTGTGGCCGCACTTTGTGCGTAACCGCTCCGAGCAGTTCGAAGCCCGTGTCGCCATGGTTCAAGTGCAAGAGTCGAACTCGATCTTCCTGCAGGGCATGGCCGGTTCGCGCATGCCAATCGCCATCGCTCACGGTGAAGGCCACGCAGAGTTCGCCAGCCCTGAAGCGCTGTTGCAAGCCGATCTGTCGGGCACCGTTGCCCTGCGTTTCGTCGACAACCACGGCAAGGTCACCGAGAACTACCCGGCCAACCCGAACGGCTCGCCGCGCGGCATTACCGGCCTCACCAGCCGTGATGGCCGTGTGACGATCATGATGCCGCACCCTGAGCGTGTGTTCCGCGCCGTGCAGAACTCGTGGCGTCCTGAAGAGTGGAACGAAGATGCGCCATGGTTGCGCATGTTCCGTAACGCTCGCGTCTGGGTCGACTAAGGCATTTTGAAGTTCAATGCCCGTTAGACGCATATCCCTTGTGGGAGCGGGCTTGCTCGCGATGGCATCGACGCGGTTTAACAGAAACCGTGTTGACTGCATCGCTGGCAAGCCAGGCTCCCACAGGTTTCCAGGCATGTTCAACAGAGTGTTCGCTTATGTACAAGCTCAGCTTTTTCGTTCCGCCAAGCCATGTTGATGGGGTCAAAGATGCCGTATTCGCCGCCGGTGGCGGTCGCATCGGCAGCTATGACCACTGCGCCTGGCAGACCATGGGGCAGGGCCAGTTTCGTGCGCTGGACGGCAGTCAGCCGTTTATCGGGCAAACCGGTCAGGTCGAGTATGTCGGCGAATGGAAAGTTGAGCTGGTCGTTGCAGATGAGTTGATTCAGGCCGTGGTGGCTGCGCTCAAGCACAGCCACCCGTATGAAACACCTGCATACGAGGTGTGGCGCCTGGCTGATATCTAACCCGGCGCTGCATAAAAAAGCCCGCTGGCCCTTATGGGGGCAGCGGGCTTTTTAGTGCGCGGCGTTTTTGCAGGTTAAGGGCGTATCTCAACCATCGTGCCGTCTTTGACCATGCTCCAGACTTCACGCATTTCGTAGTTCTTCATGGCGATGCAGCCATCGGTCCAGTCCAGCGTGTGGAACAGCTCTTCGGGGTTTTCTTCAGAGTCTGGCGTGCCATGAATCATGATCATCGACCCCGGATTCACCCCTTCACGTCGAGCCTTGGCGGCATCGCTGATGTTGGGGTAATTGATGTGCATGGCCAGGTTGAACTTGTCGCTGCGCTTGCGCCAATCCACCCAGTACAGCCCTTCGGGGGTGCGCTTGTCGCCTTCCTGTAATTTTGGCCCTTTAGGCTGTTTGCCCAATGAGATGCGATAGCTTCTGATCACTTTTCCATCGCTGATCAGTTCGAGCCTGCGCGCTGACTTGATCACCAGGATCTTATCGACCGATTTGCTGGCACTGGCCCGTTGTGACGCTTGGGGAGGTTTAAGCACCTGTTCTTTGTCGACGGGCTTACCGTTGATAGTCATGACTACAGCGGCTTGGCAAGTAACGGCAAACGACAGGCAAAGTGCAGCAAGCAACCAGCGCATTAGGGAGGTATTCCTGAGGTACAAGGCGAACATCATTATTGTGGGGGTGTTATCAACTCTGGCAGCGGCGGTACCGCCTCGCTGCGCACAGGGTAAGCCTGTGTCGGGCGATCAGAAAAAAAGCATTCTAGGGTACGGCTCACAGTGCGAAAA
Organism: Pseudomonas sp. FSL R10-0399; assembly: GCF_009600165.1. Classification (NCBI taxonomy): domain Bacteria; kingdom Pseudomonadati; phylum Pseudomonadota; class Gammaproteobacteria; order Pseudomonadales; family Pseudomonadaceae; genus Pseudomonas; species Pseudomonas sp. FSL R10-0399. Next base: position 31,236 of record NZ_WIWK01000014.1, on the reverse strand, counting down.
GCTAACTCGGACCAAGGGATATCGGCCTCATCAAACAATCGCACTTCGAGGCTTTCTTCACCGGCGGCAAAGTCGGGGCTTTGCAATTGGGCGCGGTAGAAAATATGCACCTGATTAATGTGGGGTACATCAATCAACGTGTAGATCGCCAACTGCTGAACCTGGGCGCACGCTTCTTCGAGGGTTTCCCGACGGGCCGCCTGTTCGACTGTTTCACCGTTTTCCATAAAGCCTGCGGGCAGTGTCCAGAAGCCTTTGCGCGGTTCGATGGCGCGACGGCACAGCAGCACTTGCGTGCCCCAGGTGGGCAGGCAGCCGGCGACAATATTCGGGTTCTGGTAATGAATCGTGTGGCAGTGGTCGCAGACATAACGCAGGCGCGAATCGCCCTGCGGGATATGTTGGCTGACAGAGTTGCCGCACTGACTGCAAAATTTCATGCTGTGCTCTCGCGCTGTGGCGCCTATCTTGGGGCTGAGACGAATTTACGGCAAGCCCCACTTTGTGCCCTGCGACAGTCTGGGGCTTGGGTGCCTTGGGCAATTTGGTGCATGATGCCCGATAAGTGACGGATCGAGATGACCTATGCTGGATGAGCTACTTAGCCGTATGAGTCGCTACACCCCACGGACGCTGGAAACAGACCGCAGCTTTCCGGAGGCCGCGGTACTGTTGCCGGTGACGCGCAGTGACAAGCCTGAACTGATTTTGACCCTGCGTGCCAGCGGGTTGTCGACTCACGGCGGTGAAGTGGCTTTTCCGGGGGGGCGCCGCGACCCCGAAGACCCGGACCTGGTGTTTACTGCTCTGCGTGAAGCCGAAGAAGAAATCGGTTTGCCGCCGGGGCTGGTCGAGGTCGTCGGGCCTCTCAGCCCTTTGGTCTCACTGCACGGTATCCGTGTCACGCCTTATGTTGGGCTGGTCCCGGACTACGTCGAGTATCTGGCCAACGATGCCGAGATTGCGGCGGTGTTCAGCGTGCCGCTGGATTTTTTCCGCCAGGATCCGCGCGAGCACACCCACCGTATCGATTACCAGGGGCGCAGCTGGTATGTGCCCAGTTACCGTTTTGGTGTTTACAAGATCTGGGGCTTGTCGGCGATCATGATCGTTGAGTTGATGAACCTGCTGTACGACGACGTCAACATCAGCATGCACACCCCGCCTGAACGTTTTATCAATGTATAGAGCTGTCTGCAGACAGCCACGCCTGCCTTGAGGACATCAGTATGAAATATCGCTTGGGCGATTCCTGCGTCGACACACATCCCGATAGTTGGGCGGCCCCCAATGCCACCCTGATCGGCAAGGTCCGTCTGGAAGAGGGCGCCAGTGTCTGGTTTAACGCTGTGTTGCGCGGCGATAACGAACTGATCCTGATCGGCAAGCACAGTAACGTGCAGGACGGCGCGGTGATGCACACCGACATGGGCTACCCGCTGACCTTGGGCACTGGCGTGACCATTGGCCATAACGCCATGTTGCATGGCTGCACCGTGGGCGATTACAGCCTGATCGGCATTAATGCGGTCATCCTCAACGGCGCCAAAATCGGCAAACATTGCATCATCGGCGCCAACTCGCTGATCGGCGAGGGCAAGGAGATCCCGGACGGTTCGCTGGTCATGGGCTCGCCGGGCAAAGTGGTGCGTGAGCTGACCGAAGAACAGAAAAAAATGCTCGAAGCCAGCGCGGCCAGCTATGTGAAAAACGGCCAGCGCTATGCCCGCGACCTGGCGGTGCAAGACGATGAGTGATGCCGAGCGCCCGGTCGCCTCGCCATGCGTGAGCATTTGCGCACTGGACGACGATGACATCTGCACCGGCTGCCAGCGCACCGTGGCCGAAATCACCCGTTGGAGCCGCATGACCAACCCCGAGCGCCGCGAAGTGCTGGCCTTGTGTCATGAACGGGCCAAATCCAGCGGCGTGATGTGGGTGTTGGGCGGTCAGTAATTGCTTTGTAGTCGCTGCCGCAGGCTGCGATAAGGCCCGAAGGGGCTTCAAAATCCTGGGGCTGCTGCGCAACCCATCGCAGCCTGCGGCAGCGGCTACAAAAAAGGGCATGACTCAAGTACCCTGTGCGCCTTAATTTGAGGTGCCACCCGCAACCATGCTGTTTCTAATCGCTTACATCGCCAGCGTTGTGCTGATCAACTACGCGTTCTCTTCGGCGCCGCACCTGGACATCATCTGGTCAGCCTGGGGTGGGCTGGTCTTTGTGCTGCGCGACATGGTGCAAACGCGCTTCGGTCATGGCGCGTTGATAGCCATGCTGGTCGCGCTGGTGTTGTCCTATATCACCTCCGATCCCTCGATTGCCCTGGCCAGTGCCACCGCCTTTGCGGTGTCCGAATGCATTGACTGGCTGGTGTTCAGCATCACCAAGCGGCCGCTGCACGACCGCCTGTGGATCAGCTCGGCGCTGAGCATCCCGATTGATACCTTTATCTTCTTCGGCATGATCGACGCCTTTACCCCCGGCGTGATCATCACTGCGATGGCTTCAAAATTTGCCGGTGTGACCTGTGTCTGGCTGGCCATGGCCTGGCGATTGCGCAAAGCCAACCAAGCTAAAGCCTGACACGCTGGATCATGTAAAATGCTGGCCTTTCTTCCCGGCAGGCGCGAGCGTTGCACGCGCCTTCGATGATTTGCTTCCTTGAGGACCTGAAATGACCCGTATCGGAACTCCACTGTCGCCGACCGCGACCCGCGTATTGCTGTGTGGCTGCGGCGAGCTGGGTAAAGAAGTCGTCATCGAATTGCAGCGCCTGGGCGTTGAAGTGATCGCCGTTGATCGCTATGCCAATGCCCCGGCCATGCAGGTTGCGCACCGCAGCCACGTGATCAACATGCTGGACGGCGCTGCGCTGCGTGCCGTCATCGAGCTGGAAAAGCCACACTTCATCGTTCCGGAAATCGAAGCCATCGCCACCGCGACGCTGGTCGAGCTGGAAGCCGAAGGCTTCACCGTGATCCCGACCGCGCGTGCCACCTCGCTGACCATGAACCGCGAAGGCATTCGTCGCCTGGCCGCTGAAGAGCTGGACTTGCCGACCTCGCCGTACCACTTCGCTGACACCTTCGAGGACTACAGCAAAGCGGTCGAAGACTTGGGCTTCCCGTGTGTGGTCAAGCCGGTGATGAGTTCGTCGGGCAAGGGCCAAAGCCTGCTGCGCAGCGCTGACGACGTGCAAAAGGCCTGGGACTACGCGCAAGAAGGCGGTCGTGCGGGCAAAGGCCGGGTCATTATCGAAGGCTTTATCGACTTCGATTACGAAATCACCTTGCTCACCGTGCGTCACGTAGGCGGCACAACCTTCTGCGCGCCGGTCGGCCATCGTCAAGAGAAGGGCGATTATCAGGAATCCTGGCAGCCACAGGCCATGAGCCCGATCGCTCTGGCTGAGTCCGAGCGCGTTGCCAAAGCGGTGACTGAAGCGTTGGGCGGCCGTGGTCTGTTTGGCGTAGAGCTGTTTATCAAAGGCGATCAGGTGTGGTTCAGCGAAGTGTCGCCGCGCCCCCATGACACCGGTCTGGTGACCCTGATCTCGCAAGACCTGTCGCAGTTTGCACTGCACGCCCGCGCCATTCTGGGCTTGCCGATTCCGTTGATCCGTCAGTTTGGCTCATCGGCTTCGGCCGTGATTCTGGTAGAAGGCCAGTCGACCCAGACCGCATTCGCCAACCTCGGCGCCGCCCTGAGCGAGCCGGACACCGCGCTGCGCTTGTTTGGCAAGCCAGAAGTCAATGGCCAGCGCCGCATGGGCGTTGCCCTGGCCCGTGACGAGTCGATTGAAGCGGCCCGCGCCAAAGCCACCCGCGCCGCTCAAGCGGTTGTCGTAGAGCTGTAACCCGACCTGTAGGAGCGAGCTCGTCTCGCGATCTTTTGAGCTTTAAAAGATCGCGAGGCAAGCTCGCTCCTACAGTCGTTATGCGACCTTGTTCAGGTCCGCTTCTCTGGTTTCCTTCAGGCACAGCACAGCGATCAAGCTGAGCACCGCTGCGCCCGAGACATACCCGCCCACCCAGCTCAAACCACCCATCGCCACCAGCTTCTGGGCGAAGAACGGTGCGGCCGATGCGCCGACAATCCCGCCCAAGTTATAGGCTGCTGACGCGCCGGTGTAACGCACACGGGTCGGAAACAGTTCCGGCAGCAGGGCGCCCATGGGGGCGAAGGTCACGCCCATCAAAAACAGCTCAATGCACAAGAACAGCGCCACGCCCCAGGTGGTGCTGTGGGTGAGCAGCGGTTCCATCAAAAAGCCGGACAGAATCGCCAGTACGCCACCGACCACCAGCACCGGCTTGCGCCCGTAACGATCGCTGGCCCAGGCCGACAGCGGCGTTGCGGCGGCCATAAACAGCACGGCAAAGCACAGCAGGCCAAGGAACGTTTCGCGGGTGTAGCCCAGGGTTGACACGCCATAACTGAGCGAAAACACCGTGGAGATGTAAAACAGCGCATAACACACCACCATCGAGGCGGCGCCCAGCAGCATCGGTGCCCAATATTGCGCAAAGAGTTCGACGATCGGCATTTTCACCCGTTCGTGTTGCGCCACGGCTTTGGCGAACACCGGGGTTTCTTCCAGCTTCAGGCGCACATACAGGCCGACCATCACCAGTGCGGCGCTCAACAGGAACGGAATGCGCCAGCCCCACGAGCGGAACTGTTCGTCGCTGAGGGACATGGCCAGTATCAGGAACAGGCCGTTGGCGGCCAGAAAGCCAATCGACGGACCTAATTGCGGGAACATGCCGAACCAGGCGCGCTTGCCTTTCGGCGCGTTTTCGGTGGCCAGCAAGGCCGCGCCGCCCCATTCACCGCCTAGCCCCAAGCCTTGGCCGAAGCGCAGCACGCACAGCAGGATCGGGGCCCAGGCGCCAATGGTGGCGTAGCCCGGCAACACGCCGATCAAAGTGGTACACACGCCCATTAGCAGCAGGGACGCCACCAGCGTGGATTTACGCCCGACCCGGTCACCAAAGTGGCCAAACAGGAATGAACCCAGCGGGCGGGCGAGAAAGGCGATACCAAAGGTCAGAAATGCCGACAGCATTTGTGCGGTGCCGGATGTTTGCGGGAAAAACACCGGGCCAATGACCAATGCTGCCGCGGTGGCATAGACATAAAAGTCATAGAACTCGATGGCCGTGCCAATAAAGCTGGCCGTCGCGACGCGGGTCGCGGAATTGGCCGGTTTATCAGGCGAGGCTTCGCTGTAAGTGGTGCTGGAAGTCATGCGCATATCCCTGACAGTTATGAGCTCGTGGTCGCTATCCGCCTTGGCGGCTGGATGTGCCGGAGCAATTGTTATGGTCGTTAAGCCCTGAGGCTGGGTGTAAACGCGGTTCGGGATGGGAACAAGCGCTGATTGTACGTGCAGCCACCCGCTGACAGCGCAGGGTGCGGGTAGCACGCGTGTCGGCGGGGCTTGGATAAGCGCATTGATTATAGGGAGGCCAAATCGAATGTAACAAGGCCTTACATGGTGATCAGGCCGCGAGCTTGACGCTGTCGTGCCAGATCAGCACACGGCTGACGCGGTTATCTTCGGTGGCGAGGATTTCGAGGCGGTAATGGCCGATCTTCAGGCACACAGTGCTTTCGGGGATGGTTTCCAGCGCTTCGGTAACCAGCCCGTTGAGGGTTTTCGGGCCGTCGCTGGGCAGGTGCCAGCCTAGGCTTTTGTTCAATTCGCGCAGGCTGGCGGCGCCATCGACCACATAGCGGCCATCGGGGAGCGGCTCAATGTGCGGGTTGTCGAGGTCTTGCTCGTTTTCGAATTCGCCGACGATCTCTTCGAGAATGTCTTCCAGCGTGACAATGCCGAGCACTTCGCCGTATTCGTCGACCACCACGCCTATGCGGCGCTGCTGTTTATGAAAATTGAGCAGTTGCAGTTGCAGCGGGGTGCTTTCGGGAACGAAGTAGGGTTCGTGGCAGACCGCCAGCAAGGCTTCTTTGGTCAGGCTGGCATCGGGCAGCATGTGCTGGATGTGCCGGGTATTGAGGATGGCTTCGACCTGATTGATGTCGTTGTGAAACACCGGCAGGCGCGTGCGTTTGGTCATGCGCAGTTGCTCGATCAGGTCTTCGATCGGGTCATCGAGGTTCAGGCCTTCGACTTCGCTGCGCGGGATCAGGATGTCGTTGACGGTGATGTTGTCCAGCGCCTGAATGCCCGACAGCAGGCCGGGGCGGCTGTTGGAGGGCTCGGCGTCACGGGTCGGGACTTCGCTGGGCGACTGCTGCGGCGCGTCGCGGTGCGCCTTGGCGCCAGCCTTGCGCGACGTTTTGCCAATAAAGAAGCCTAAGCCGAGAAACAGCAGGGCCAACACTGCAAGCACTGGACCGTGGGGCAAGCTATCCATATTCATCGCCGTCAGATATGCAGAATGTATTCACGAACCAGTTTGCTGCCAAAGTAGGCCAGCATTAACAGGCAGAAACCGGCAAGCGTCCAGCGGATGGCTTTGTGCCCGCGCCAGCCGAGGCGGTTACGCCCCCACAGCAGCACGCTAAAGACAATCCAGGCCAGGCAAGCGAGCAGGGTCTTGTGCACCAGGTGCTGGGCAAACAGGTTGCCCAGGAACACCCAGCCAGAAATCAGCGACAGTGACAGCAGCGACCAGCCCGCCCACAGGAACCCAAACAGCAGGCTTTCCATGGTTTGCAGCGGCGGGAAGTTTTTGATCAGGCCCTTGGGGTGCTTGTGCTTGAGCTGGTAGTTCTGCAAGGACAGCAGCAGGGCCTGGAACACAGCAATCGTGAACATGCCGTACGCCAGAATCGACAGCAGGATGTGCAGCAGGATTCCCGGCTCTTCATCGACCACCTGAACGGTGCCGGCGGGAGCGAACTGTGACATCAGTACGGTGAATATCCCCAGCGGGTACAGCAGTAGCAGCAGGTTCTCGACCGGGATGCGGGCGCAGGCCACCAGCGTCACGATGATCACCGCCACGGCAATCAGGCTCGCGGCACTGAAAAAGTCCAGCTCAAGCCCTGCCGGTGTCAGCAGATGGGTAAACAGGCTCGCGGCGTGGGCGATGACGGCAAGAATGCCGAGCGTTACCAACAGGCGTTTGTTGGCCTTGGCGCCCTGGCGCAGGCATTTGCCTTGATAAAAGGTCGCAGCGGCATATAAGCAGGCGGCGGCGAGGCTGGGTAGCAAGCTGGGTGACAAGGGGAGCATAAATCCTGTTAGGCAAGCCCGAAAGGGCTGAGTTTGGCATACAACCGACCGTACACGAAAGACTACATACGCGACGCCAAGGTGTGCGCGGCGGCCAGTCTTCGCTATAATCCGCGACCTGCCCACGCCGCAGGCTCGCCGAGCATCAGTTTTACACGGGCTGGGCCGCAATTACCCCGGTCTACTTTGGGCCTGAAAGGATCGCGCATGTTTGAAAATTTAACCGATCGTCTCTCGCAGACGCTGCGCCATGTCACCGGCAAGGCCAAGCTGACCGAAGACAATATTAAAGACACCCTGCGTGAAGTGCGCATGGCGTTGCTGGAAGCCGACGTGGCTTTGCCGGTGGTCAAAGACTTCGTCAACTCGGTCAAAGAGCGCGCGGTCGGCACCGAAGTGTCGCGCAGCCTGACGCCGGGTCAGGCGTTTGTAAAAATCGTCCAGGCCGAACTCGAAAGCCTGATGGGCGCTGCCAACGAGGACCTGCTCCTCAATGTTGCGCCGCCTGCCGTGGTTCTGATGGCCGGTTTGCAGGGTGCGGGTAAAACCACCACCGCCGGCAAGCTGGCGCGCTTCCTTAAAGAGCGCAAAAAGAAAACCGTGATGGTGGTGTCGGCCGACGTGTACCGTCCGGCGGCCATTAAACAGCTGGAAACCCTGGCGGGCGAAGTGGGCGTTACGTTCTTCCCGTCCGATATCAGCCAGAAGCCAGTGGCCATCGCGCAAGCGGCTATTAATGAAGCCAAGCTCAAATTCATCGATGTCGTGATCGTCGACACCGCCGGTCGTCTGCACATCGACGCCGAGATGATGGCCGAGATCCAGGAGCTGCACGCGGCGGTCAAGCCGGTCGAGACCCTGTTCGTGGTCGACGCCATGACCGGCCAGGACGCGGCCAACACCGCCAAGGCCTTTGGTGATGCGCTGCCATTGACCGGTGTGATCCTGACCAAGGTCGACGGTGATGCCCGTGGCGGTGCGGCGTTGTCCGTGCGCTCGATCACCGGCAAGCCGATCAAGTTCATCGGTATGGGCGAGAAGAGCGACGCGCTCGAGCCGTTCCACCCGGACCGTATTGCCTCGCGCATTCTGGGCATGGGCGACGTGCTCAGCTTGATCGAGCAAGCTGAACAGACGCTCGATAAAGACAAAGCCGACAAACTGGCTAAAAAGCTTAAAAAAGGTAAAGGCTTCGACCTCGAAGACTTCCGCGATCAACTGCAACAGATGAAGAACATGGGCGGCCTTGGCGGCCTCATGGACAAACTGCCGAACATGGGCGGTGTCAATCTGGCGCAAATGGGCAATGCCCAGGGCGCTGCTGAAAAGCAGTTCAAGCAAATGGAAGCCATCATCAACTCCATGACTCCGGCCGAGCGCCGTGACCCTGACCTGATCAGCGGTTCGCGCAAACGTCGTATTGCCATGGGCTCCGGCACTCAGGTGCAGGACATCGGCCGCTTGATCAAGCAGCACAAGCAGATGCAAAAGATGATGAAAAAATTCTCCGCCAAAGGCGGAATGGCCAAAATGATGCGCGGCATGGGCTCGATGTTGCCCGGCGGCGGCATGCCAAAAATGTAAATTACCCGCCCGCACGCGTGCGTGCGGGTAACTCGCAACCTTGCGAGACACCCGGCAAACCCGCGTTGTGCGGGAGCTGACCTGTCGCCATTCGTGGCGGCCTTATGGCAAATCTACATCGCAGGCCCATAGGCGCCTGAAAAAGACATTTGCAAAAGTCCGGATATTCCTTAGAATATGCGGCCTTTCGGGCACCTATGCCCGCTGTGCATTTAGATTTGCAGCACCGACTACAGGAACGATGTTCACATGCTAACAATCCGTCTTGCCCTTGGCGGCTCCAAAAAGCGCCCGTTTTACCACTTGACCGTTACCGACAGCCGTAACCCACGTGACGGTTCCCACAAGGAACAAATTGGCTTCTTCAACCCGGTTGCCCGTGGTCAGGAAGTTCGTTTCTCCGTTAAAGAAGACCGTCTCGCTTACTGGTTGGGCGTTGGTGCACAAATGTCTGAGCGCGTAGCTCAGCTTGTGAAGGTCAATGCTAAGGCTGCGGCCTGAGCAATATGAGCGTGACGCCTGAAACTGCTGATGATTTGATCGTTATCGGCAAGATTTTTTCGATTCATGGCGTACGCGGCGAAGTGAAGGTGTATTCCTTTACGGATCCAATTGACAACCTGCTCGATTACAAAAAAGTCACGCTTCGGCGTGGTGCTGATGTGCGGCAGGTAGAGCTGGTCAGTGGTCGTTCCCAGAACGGCAAGTTTCTGGTTGTGAAGATCAAAGGTCTCGATGACCGTGATGAAGCAGGTCTTCTTCGCGAATTCGAAATCTGCGTACCACGCAGCCTGTTCCCTGAACTGACCGACGGCGAGTACTACTGGTACGAGCTTGAAGGCCTCAAGGTCATCGATACAGAAGGGCAATTGCTCGGGAAAATCGATCACCTGCTAGAGACTGGCTCTAACGATGTGATGTACGTCAAACCTTGCCCAGGTAGCCTGGATGACCGTGATCGCTTGTTGCCCTACACAGAGCAATGCGTGCTGAGCGTCGACCTGGTAGCCGGCGAGATGAAGGTGGATTGGGATGCGGACTTCTAAGCGTGGCTAAATTACGCGTAGAAGTGATCAGTTTGTTTCCCGAAATGTTTTCCGCCATCAGCGACTATGGCATCACCAGTCGCGCGGTGAAACAAGGGCTCTTGCAGCTCACCTGTTGGAATCCGCGGGACTACACAACGGACCGGCATCACACTGTGGACGATCGCCCATTTGGCGGTGGTCCGGGCATGGTGATGAAGATCAAGCCTCTGGAAGATGCGCTGGTTCAGGCCAGAGAAGCAGCCGGAGAGGCGGCGAAGGTAATTTACCTGTCGCCCCAAGGCCGCCAGCTTAATCAGTCGGCGGTACGCGAACTGGCGAATGAGGAAGCATTAATCCTCATTGCAGGTCGTTATGAAGGCATTGACGAGCGTTTTATAGACGCTTATGTCGATGAAGAGTGGTCGATTGGTGACTATGTACTTTCCGGTGGCGAGCTGCCGGCGATGGTTCTGATTGATGCGGTTACACGACTGCTGCCCGGAGCTTTAGGGCATGTGGACTCCGCGGAGGAGGATTCCTTCACGGACGGTCTGCTGGATTGCCCGCACTACACCCGACCGGAGGTGTATGCGGATCAGCGTGTTCCCGACGTATTGCTAAGTGGCAATCATGCACACATCCGGCGTTGGCGTTTACAGCAGTCCCTTGGGCGGACCTTTGAACGACGCGCCGATCTTCTGGAAAGCCGCTCGCTTTCTGGAGAAGAGAAGAAGCTGCTTGAGGAATATATCCGCGAGCGGGACGATAGTTAACAACGTATCGATGGTAGATCCAGACGATCTACCTTAGGAGCACAGCATGACTAACAAAATCATCCTTGCACTCGAAGCAGAGCAGATGACCAAAGAGATCCCTACCTTTGCCCCGGGCGACACCATTGTCGTTCAGGTGAAAGTGAAGGAAGGCGACCGTTCGCGTCTGCAAGCTTTCGAAGGTGTAGTGATTGCCAAGCGTAACCGTGGCGTGAACAGTGCTTTCACTGTTCGTAAAATCTCCAACGGTGTTGGCGTAGAGCGTACTTTCCAGACCTACAGCCCGCAAATCGACAGCATGGCTGTGAAGCGTCGCGGTGACGTTCGTAAAGCCAAGCTGTACTACCTGCGTGACCTGTCCGGTAAAGCAGCTCGCATCAAGGAAAAACTGGCTTAAGTCCAGCTTCCCGATGCAGAAAAAAGCAGCCTTCGGGCTGCTTTTTTGTTGCCTGAAATTTGTCAGACCTTTGTCCAGTTGTAGGTAGTAAAAAGCATGACTTCGCGCGAGCAAGAGATCCAACGTCGTACAGATTTATCCGTCACCAGCATTACCAAAGCGGTATTCCCTTCGACCACCAATCACCACAACACCTTGTTTGGCGGCACAGCGCTGGCCTGGATGGACGAAGTCTCGTTCATCGCCGCGACTCGTTTCTGCCGTTTACCGTTGGTGACCGTTTCGACTGACCGTATCGACTTCAACCACCCGATCGCGGCGGGTTCGATTGTTGAATTGATTGGTCGTGTCGTGAAAGTGGGCAACACCAGCCTCAAGGTTGAAGTTGAAGTGTATGTCGAGAGCATGAGCAGTGATGGTCGTGAACTGGCGATCCAGGGCTTGTTCAGTTTTGTCGCCATCGACGATGCCAAACGCCCGGTGCCGGTGTTGCCGGGGTATTAGGTCCGCGACGTCAAAGCCAGATCAAAAGATCGCGAGACAAGCTCGCTCCTACAGATGTGTCCACGGGTGTACTCCGTCCGTAGCAGTTGACGAGCCTTGCGAGGCTACGTCCGGCTGCGTAGCAGCCGTAAAACCATTTGCAGATCAAAAGATCGCGAGCAAGCTCGCTCCTACAGATGTGTCCACGGGTGTACTCCGTCCGTAGCAGTTGTCGAGCTTTGCGAGGCGACGTCCGGCTGCGCAGCAGCCGTAATCCATTCAGGCGTCCTGCCTGATCAACGCCAGTAACGTCCACCCTGCGCCCGGTTTCAATTCGCTTTCGAGCGTCACCACATGCACCCAGCCCGTGCTGTCCCGGGCGAACAGCAGGGTGGCGCGTTTGCCGTGCAACGTCTGGTAATCCTCCCAGGTGAAGTTGTCGGTCAGGGTGGTGCTGTACATCTCCGCGCCTTGGCTCAGTTCGCTGGCCAATTGCCCGTAGGTCAGCGCCGGATTGCCCAACGCAAGCCCCCGGTATTCATGGCTGGCGCGATGCTTGTCAGAACGGCGGTGTTCCTGGCCGTTGGCCAAAGCAAACACCCGGCGCGGGCCAAACTCATGGGCGAAGCGCACCGCGGCCAAGGTGTTCAGCTCGCCAGACGCCGACAATGCCAGTAAATGCCCAAGCCCCACCAGATCCAGATGAGTCTCCGCATGTTGTGAGGCCGGATTACCAAAGTAAGTGGGCAAGTTGTCCATGCGCGCAGCGCGGATGTTCTCCCAGTTGGAGTCGGTGAGTACCACGCGGCTGCCTTGCTGTTGCAGTGCCTTGCCGATGGCCCGGGCCGGACCGTTTGCGCCGACGATCAAAAAACCGCTGGGGGGCGGTTCTGCGACTTTGAGCAGGCGCGCCAGCGGCCGTGCCGTTGCACTTTGCAGCACCACAGTGCCAATGATCACTGCAAAGGTTAGCGGCACCAGCAACAGCGCACCTTCATGCCCCGCCTCGTTGAGCCGGATCGCGAAAATCGCCGACACGGCCGCTGCGACGATCCCCCGCGGCGCGATCCAGGCCAGCAAGGCGCGCTCGCGCCAACTGAGCTTTGACCCTGCCGTGGACAGCAGCACATTCAAAGGGCGGGCAACCAGCTGAATGATCAACAGCAAAACCAGCACCACAGGCCCGAGGCCGATCATGGCGTGCAAGTCCAGACGTGCCGCCAGCAGAATAAACAGGCCTGAAATCAGAAACACACTGAGGTTTTCTTTGAAGTGCAGGATGTTGCGCACATCGACGCCCTTCATGTTGGCCATCCACATGCCCATGAGCGTGACCGCCAGCAGCCCGGACTCGTGCATCACTTGGTTGGCCGCAATAAATACCCCCAGCACCCCGGCCAGCGTCGCCAGGCTTTGCAGGTATTCCGGCAGCCATTGCTTGCGCACGATCTGGCCCATGATCCAGCCGCCGATAATGCCAAACAGGCTGCCGCAGACGATGACCCCGGCAAACGTCAACAAGCTTTGGCTCAGGCCGTTGTCGCTGGCGCGGGCGATGATAAAGCTGTAAACCACAACGGCGAGCAGGGCGCCAATCGGGTCAATAACGATGCCTTCCCAGCGCAGGATGTTGGCAATCGACGCTTTGGGTCGCACCACGCGCAGCATCGGTACTATCACGGTCGGCCCGGTGACCAGGGTCAGGGTGCCGAACAGCAGGGCCAGCAGCCAGTCAAAGCCCAGCAGCCAATGGGTGGCCAAGGTGATCACGGCCCAGGTGGCGAGGGCGCCGATAGTCACCAAACGGTGTACCACGCTGCCGATCTCACGCCATTCGGACAGATGCAAGGTCAGGCTGCCCTCAAACAGAATCAACGCCACCGCCAGCGAAACCAGCGGCATCAGCAGCGGGCCAAACAGCGCTTGCGGGTCGAGCCAGCCCAGCACGGGGCCTACCAAAATACCGGTCAGCAGCAAAAACAGGATGGCCGGCAGCTTGAGCCGCCAGGCCAGCCACTGGGACGCCAGTGCGGCAAGGCCGATACCGCCGAAAGACAGCAAAATCTGTTGTTCGGTCATACGTAGTCCCGTAAAAACTGATGGTTTATCGCGCAGGCTGCCTATGAAAGACTAGCGGCCGCTTTTTCAATTCACATTTTATTTGTGCGCGGCTCACTGCCCGTGCTGTACGAGTGCCAATGCCTGCCATCGACAACCCGCTTATCGACCGCTTTCTGGATGCCCTGTGGCTGGAAAAAGGCCTGTCGGACAACACCCGCGATGCTTATCGCAGCGACCTGGCGCTGTTCAATGGCTGGTTGCAGGAACGCGGTATCGAGTTGATCGATGCCGGGCGCGAGTTGATCCTCGATCATCTGGCCTGGCGCCTCGACCAAGCGTACAAGCCGCGCTCGACTGCACGCTTTTTGTCCGGTGCACGGGGTTTCTATCGCTATCTCTTACGTGAAAAGCTTATAGCCGTTGACCCGACCTTGCAGGTCGATATGCCGCAGTTAGGCCGGCCTTTGCCCAAGTCACTGTCAGAAGCAGACGTAGAAGCCTTGCTCGCCGCGCCAGACCTGAGTGAAGCCATCGGCCAGCGTGACCGCGCCATGCTTGAAGTCCTGTATGCCTGCGGGTTGCGGGTGACCGAGTTGGTCAGCCTGACCCTGGAGCAAGTGAACCTGCGCCAGGGCGTGCTGCGGGTGATGGGCAAGGGCAGCAAGGAGCGGCTGGTGCCGATGGGTGAGGAGGCGATTGTCTGGGTTGAGCGCTACCTGCGCGACGGCCGTGCCGAGTTGTTGAATGGCCGCCCCAGCGATGTGCTGTTCCCCAGCCTGCGCGGTGAGCAAATGACGCGCCAGACCTTCTGGCACCGCATCAAGCATCAGGCCATGGTGGCCGGGATCGAAAAATCGCTGTCTCCGCACACGTTGCGGCACGCGTTTGCCACCCATTTGCTCAACCATGGCGCCGATTTGCGCGTGGTGCAGATGCTGTTGGGGCACAGCGACCTGTCCACCACGCAGATTTACACCCACGTGGCCCGCGCCCGCTTGCAAGATCTGCACGCCCAGCACCATCCGCGAGGCTAGCTGGACGTCAGTTGATCGTCGGCCCGGCAAGCCATCTGTGGTAGGCTTTGCCGGTTTCGAAAGCGAGCCGCCAAAACCCGTTTTTACACCGTGGTATCAGGCTTGGCCGTTTGTCCGCCTTCAGGAGTTCCCATGCGCGTGACCCAGATTTTCGCCGCCGCAGCCATTGCGTTGGTCAGTACGTTTTCTTTCGCAGATACCGGCGCCGAACAAGCCATTCGCAAAAGCCTTGATACGCTGCAACTGGATGTTCCGATCGAGAGCATCAGCGCAAGCCCGATGGCGGGCCTGTATGAAGTCAAACTCAAGGGCAGCCGCGTGCTGTATGCCAGCGCTGATGGCCAGTTCATCGTGCAGGGCTACATGTTCCAGCTCAAGGACGGCAAGCCGGTCAACCTCACCGAAAAGGCTGAGCGTGATGGCGTTGCCAAACTGATCAATGGTATTCCGGTGGCCGAAACCGTCGTTTACCCTGCGGTCGGTGAAACCAAGTCGCATATCACCGTCTTCACCGACACCACCTGCCCGTATTGCCATAAATTGCACGCCGAAATCCCCGAACTGAACAAAATGGGGATCGAAGTGCGCTATGTTGCGTTCCCGCGCCAGGGCTTGGGCTCGCCGGGTGATCAACAGCTGCAGGCGGTCTGGTGTTCCACGGACAAGAAAAGCGCCATGGACAAGATGACCGACGGCAAAACCGTCAACGCGCCGAAATGCGCCAACCCGGTTGCCAAGCAATTTGCCTTGGGGCAGTCCATCGGGGTCAACGGCACACCGGCCATCGTACTTGCCGATGGTCAGGTAATTCCGGGTTATCAGCCTGCTGCGCAGGTTGGCAAGCTGGCACTCAGTGTTAAATAATCCTGCGTCGTTACGCTAAGCCGGTAACGATCATGGCCGGGCACTTCAGCTGCCCGGCTATTAATAGAGAACCGTGGCAGACCACGGTTGTTTTTCACGGCCGACCTTGAGTCGGCCGTTTTATGGGGAGTTCAGCGTGAATCCGGTCAAAGTAGGTATCTGTGGGCTCGGGACCGTCGGTGGCGGTACCTTTAACGTACTAAAGCGTAACGCCGAGGAGATTGCCCGCCGTGCCGGGCGTGGCATCCAGGTTGCGCAAATTGCTCTGCGTACGCCAAACCCTCAGTGCGACATTACCGGTACCCCCATTACCAACGATGTTTTCGCTGTTGCCACCAACCCTGAAATTGACATCGTTATCGAGCTGATTGGTGGTTACACCATCGCCCGTGAACTGGTGCTCAAAGCCATCGAAAACGGCAAGCACGTGGTCACCGCCAACAAGGCGCTGATTGCCGTGCACGGTAACGAGATCTTCGCCAAGGCTCAGGAAAAGGGCGTGATCGTCGCGTTCGAAGCAGCGGTTGCCGGTGGTATTCCGGTGATCAAGGCGATTCGTGAAGGCTTGTCGGCCAACCGCATCAACTGGGTGGCGGGCATCATCAACGGTACCGGTAACTTCATCCTCACCGAAATGCGCGAAAAGGGCCGTACGTTTGAAGACGTACTGGCCGAAGCGCAAGCGTTGGGCTATGCCGAAGCAGACCCGACGTTCGACGTTGAAGGCATTGATGCGGCGCACAAACTGACGATTCTGGCGTCGATTGCCTTCGGCATTCCGCTGCAATTCGACAAAGCCTACACCGAGGGCATCACCAAGCTGACCACGGCTGACGTGAACTACGCAGAAGCCCTGGGCTATCGCATCAAGCACCTGGGCGTTGCGCGCAGCACGGCCAGCGGCATCGAGCTGCGGGTTCACCCGACCCTGATCCCGGCTGATCGCCTGATCGCCAACGTCAATGGCGTGATGAACGCGGTAATGGTCAATGGTGACGCGGCAGGTTCGACCCTGTTCTACGGCGCTGGCGCCGGCATGGAACCGACCGCCTCCTCGGTGGTGGCTGACCTGGTTGACGTGGTGCGCGCCATGACCTCCGACCCGGAGAACCGCGTGCCGCACCTGGCCTTCCAGCCGGACGCGCTGTCTGCTCACCCGATCCTGCCGATCGAAGCGTGCGAAAGTGCTTACTACCTGCGCATCCAGGCCAAAGACCATCCGGGCGTCCTGGCTCAAGTGGCCAGCATCTTGTCGGAGCGCGGTATCAACATCGAATCGATCATGCAGAAAGAAGCCGAAGAGCATGACGGTCTGGTGCCAATGATTTTGCTGACTCACCGTGTTATCGAGCAGCACATCAATGACGCCATCACTGCGCTTGAAGCGTTGCAAGGTGTTGTAGGTCCGGTCGTTCGCATCCGCGTAGAAAGTCTCAATTAATGAAGCAGCGGTAAGCGGTAAGCTGCAAGCCGCAAGTTAAAGGCCACGCTGGCTTTACTTGTCGCTTGCTGCTGAACTGCTTGCCGCTCAAACCGAAGGTTTGAACCAATGCGCTATATCAGCACCCGTGGCCAGGCACCGGCCCTGAATTTTGAAGATGTTCTGTTGGCCGGTCTGGCCAGCGATGGCGGTCTGTACGTGCCGGAAAACCTGCCGCGCTTTACTCAGGAAGAAATCGCTTCCTGGGCAGGCCTGCCGTATCACGAGTTGGCATTCCGGGTGATGCGCCCGTTTGTCACCGGCAGCATTCCTGATGCCGATTTCAAAAAAATCCTCCAAGAAACCTACGGCGCCTTTGCTCACAGCGCGGTTGCACCGCTGCGTCAGCTCAATGGCAACGAGTGGGTACTTGAGCTGTTCCACGGCCCTACGCTGGCGTTCAAGGACTTTGCCCTGCAATTGCTGGGGCGTTTGCTGGATTACGTGCTGGCCAAGCGTGGCGAGCGCGTGGTCATTGTTGGCGCAACGTCGGGCGATACCGGCTCGGCGGCCATCGAGGGCTGCAAGCACTGCGAGAACGTGGATATTTTCATCCTGCACCCGAACAACCGGGTGTCGGAAGTACAGCGTCGTCAAATGACCACTCTGTTTGGCGACAACATCCACAACCTCGCCATCGAAGGCAACTTCGATGACTGCCAGGAAATGGTCAAGGCCAGCTTTGCTGATCAGGGCTTCCTCAAGGGCACGCGCCTGGTCGCCGTGAACTCGATCAACTGGGCACGCATCATGGCCCAGATCGTTTACTACTTCCACGCAGCCCTGCAACTGGGCGGCCCGCACCGTTCAGTGTCGTTCTCGGTGCCGACCGGTAACTTTGGCGATATTTTCGCCGGCTACCTGGCGCGCAATATGGGCTTGCCGATCAATCAGTTGATCGTAGCCACCAACCGCAACGACATCCTGCACCGCTTCATGAGCGGCAACCAGTACGCCAAAGAGACCCTGCACGCGACCCTGTCGCCGTCCATGGACATCATGGTGTCGTCGAACTTCGAACGCCTGCTGTTCGACCTGCATGGTCGCAATGGCGCCGCAGTTGCGGGCCTGATGGACGCGTTCAAGCAAACCGGCACCTTCAGCGTGGAAGACGATCGCTGGACTGAAGCTCGCCGCCTGTTCGACTCGTTGGCGGTCAACGACGAGCAAACCTGCGACACCATCGCCCAGGTGTTCGCTGAAACCGGGGAAGTACTCGATCCGCACACCGCCATCGGCGTGAAGGCGGCTCGTGAGTGCCGTCGCAGCCTGGATATCCCGATGGTTATTCTGGGGACGGCGCATCCGGTCAAGTTCCCCGAGGCTGTTGAGAAAGCGGGTGTAGGAAAAGCTCTGGAGCTTCCTGCTCACCTTTCCGACTTGTTTGAGCGAGAAGAGCGTTACACCGTTTTGGCCAATGACCTTAAAGCCGTACAGGCCTTTGTCAGCCAGCATGGCAACCGTGGGAAAGCCCTCTAAGGGTCTTTTTCTTACGTACTTTTAAGCCCGTCATCTGACGGGCTTTTTTGTGGGTGCGTGGCAAACTTGCTCGGTTTTCGCCTCCTTATGCTGGCGAGTAGCCGGTCAAGGAGGCTGTCATGTCACGTTTTGCCCACGTGCTGAAATCATGGATGTTGCGGGTACTCTGCATCGCGCTGGTGAGCGTCACTACCAGCACTCAGGCAGCCCAAGGCTTGCCGTTCCGGCTGCCGAAAAGCTTTATCGAACTCAAGCCGCTGGTGCTTGATTACGAGCAACAGCACTGGCTGGAGGCGCGCGGCCGGCTACGCGTGGGTATCTCCATTGGCGATTACGCCCCCATGGACATCGCCAACGAGCGCAACCGTTATCAGGGCATCAGTGCCGATTACCTCAGCCTGGTGCGGGACAAACTGGGGGTCACGGTTGAAGTGTTGGGGTTCAGCAAGCGTGACCAGGCAGTGGCAGCGCTGCTCTCGGGCAAAATCGACATTCTGACCAGCGCCACCGGCTACGAGCGCGGTATTGAAGGCCTGCTGTTCTCAAATGAATACATGACCGATCGCTCAGTGATGGTGGGCAAAGAAGCAGCAGCGCCCGACGGGAACTGGGCAGGCAAAAAAATCGGCTTTCTCGACGGCGAGGTCGATGCACACGTTGCCGATGCGTTCTACCCCGACAGCGAGATCATCCTCACCCCCACCTTGCACAGTGCGCTGGAAGCGCTCAATGAAGGCGACATTGATGCGCTGGTTGCCCATGAAATCATTGTCCGGGGCTTCAAGACGCTGCGGTCTTACTCCAGCTTGCGTGTTTTGGGGCAGAGCGCTTTGCCTGAGTCAGGTTTTGCCTTTGCCGTGCGCCGCGGTGATTCGCAGTTGCAGGCCTTGATTGATCGCGCATTGAACAGCCTGGATGACGAAATGGGCCATGTGATCCTTTCGCGCTGGCACGCAGGGCATCTGGGCGCTATTGGCCAGCAGCACATACAACTGCTGCCTCGCGAGCACGCCTGGATCAAGCAAAATCCGGTGGTCATGGTTGCTTCTCAGCAATACCCGCCGTATGTCTTTAAAAACGGTGAGCAGCGCTGGGAGGGCTTGAACGCGGATATTCTGGCGCGTATTTCCCATATGACCGGGTTGCAGTTTGTCCATCAAGAAAGCGCCTCAACAGCGCAAACCCTGGAAATGCTCAAAAGCGGCAAGGCGCAGATGAATACCACCCTGGCCAAGAATGCCGAGCGTCAGGCTTATCTTAATTTCACCTATTCCTATGGCGGCGCTCCTTGGGTCTTCGTCGTGCGTAACAATGACTTTCGCCTGAGTTCTCTGGATCAACTCGCGGGCAAAGTCTTGGCGCTGCCGGCCCGGCATGCGCTGGAATCAATGATTCGGCGCAACTACCCCGACATCATCCTGCGCAGTGTCGAGAACTATGCGCAGGCACGTGATCTGGTTGAGCAAGGCGAAGCGCTGGCCACGATCCAGAATGAAACACAGGCGTATCTGCACCCGGCCAGACACTTGAAAGTAGGCCGAAGTGTCGATGGTCGCTGGGCCTCCGATAACTTTTCGGTTGCGGATCAGTTCCCGGAACTGCTCGACATACTGAACAAGGGTTTAGAGGCCATCCCCATGACTGATATGCAGGCACTGCGGCACAAGTGGCTGCATGACCTCAAGAAAATGCCGATCGAACCGCAGGTGTCGATATTACCGTTGTTGTACGGGGGGCTGGCAGGCGCTATTGGCCTGGGGGGCGTTCTGGTGATGTGGAACCGACGCCTGGTAAACCAGTTGCGCATTGCACGCTTGGCCGAGAGCGCTTTAAGCGCCCGCCTGGGATTTGGACAACGCTTCTTTGATGCGATCCCCAGTCCGATTTTTGTGAAGGGGCTTGAAGGACAAGTCATCACCTGTAACCGCACTTACGAAGATTTTTTTTCGACCCGGCTAGAACTGATTCACGGGCGGCGCATGACGGAAGTGCCGTTTTTATCCGTTGAAATCGCAGAGCAGTTTCATGCTGAGTTGATGTCGGTGCTTCGTAACCGCAAGCCTTTTTATCAAAAGCGCAGCCAGGCCTTCAAAACGGCCGGTGGTGAGGTGTGTTGCTGGGTTGTGCCTTTTTACTCGGGCTCAGGTCATTTGGAAGGGGTGGTGGGAGGCTGGTTTGACCTGTCCAAGACGCCAAAAATGGGGGTGAACGGTTAGCCACCGCAGATATGATCTTGTCTAGCGGTGTTTTTGATCCAGGTTGCATCGCTGGTCAATAACTCGCGGTTAGCCCACTCTCATGCCCCTTGATGGACAGGTATCAGGGTTAAAGGCGGCATCAATTAGTTTTGTTTTTATGAATTGGCCTACATCGATTTAGGATTTGTCTTATGTCGATTCTTAGGCAATCGCACTAAAGTCGGTCCCCTTGCCAATAGTGCGCGAACTCTTCCAAGGCCCTTTATGCGCTCAATGAAAGTTCTGATTCTTGAAGACAATCCATTTCAACTCATGGTGCTACACCAAATGTTGAACGCCTTTCGCATTTTTGACGTGCTGGCTGCCGAGAGTGTCGAGTCTGCCCGTTGCTCATTGGCCAAATGCGAGGGCATTGACCTGGCTATTTGTGATTTGCATCTGGAAGGGTTGTCCGGGATTGAGTTGATTCGTGAGTTGGCGACCAAGCGCGAAGCCCAGGCGCTGATTATTCTCAGTTGCGCCGCGCCACACGTAGTTGAAAGCGCAGTACGTACGGCCCGCGAGGAAGGTTTGGAGGTGTTGGGGTATTTGCCCAAACCCGTGACCGTTAACGGCCTCGGACGCTTGCTGGATGCTTATGGCGCACGGGCTGGCGCATGAAGTGAAAATTGATCCCGCGTATCGGGAACCTTTGTAGCGTTAGCTGTGTCAGATTTTTCATCAGCAAGATCAAGTCTTTTGCTCCGAGACTTGTAGCTTGCTGAGCAGGTCATCATGACCTTGTTAAACCCCGAGTTGTCTCCCCACTGCTCGGGGTTTTTTTTGTGCTTTTTTTGTCAGGGCACCGTCGGTTCTTGCACCGGGAGCGGGTCAGAGGCACGGCCATCATCGGCTTGGTCGGCCTGTATCCAAAAGGTCTGCGCAGACGCAATTGAATCCCGAGGCAGATGTCCCAGTACCGTATTGATGTCGGCAATGGCTTTTTGCCCTTGCGGAGTTTTTGTGCACCCTGCGTAGATGGTTTGGTAGGCCGGGGCACCCTGGATCGGGTAAAAAGCCAGCGCCTTGGATGAAAGGCCATATTGCTTGGCCTTTGACTGAATCTCTGGCCAATAGCCCAGCAGCGTCGGCAGGCGTCCGGCGTGTTGCATTTGCAACAGGCTGCCTATCGCATCGTTGCCGTAATGGATAAAAAGTGGATCCCTCGGGCTTTTTGACAATTGATCGTCAATCCAGACCCCGTAACTGCGTTTGGCCACCAGACCGAGCTTGACGGACTGAGCGCTCAGCAGGGCAGGCAAGTCGACGGCCTGGTCATGCACAAACGGCGCGATAAGTTGTTCATCCGTACGGCGAATGGCCAGCCCGTTACTGCGTAAACCGAAGATCGGGCTTGAATAGACAATGTGCAGGGCACGGCTCTGATTCCACACCAGCATTGGATCGCAGGCCAGCTCTTGCCCTTCTAGCATTTGCAGGGAACGAGCCCGATTGACCCGCTGGATGACATGCTCATACTGCGGCATGTTGGCGATCAGCACCGGCAGCAAGCGATCGATGATGCCTTGGTCCTTGTTCGGGCCATCGTGCACTGCCATTGGTGGGAGGTCGCGCACCAGCCAAATGAGTTTTTCGGCCGCCAGCGCGCCGGGCGTGCAAAAAAACATCGCTGAGGTTATCAACCCCGCGCAGATGCCTCGCCATTTCCAGCGCTTGGTCATTGGGCCTGTCTCCTTGGCGGTCCTTAAAACGGCTTAACGGTTAAATAGCGCCTGCCTGTTTCAATTTAACGATGGCGCTGGCGTCGTAGCCCAAATCAGCCAAGACCTCCTGATTATGAGCGCCCAACTCCGGTCCTACCCACTCGGCTGACCCTGGCGTGTCTGAAAGCCGAGGCACGATGCCTGGCATTTTGAACGCTTTGCCGTCAGGAAGTTTGGCCTGCAAGAACATTTCGCGGGCCAAAAATTGCGGGTCAGTGAACATGTCTTCGGCCGAGAAAATGCGGCTGGCGGGGACTTCTGCCGTGTTCAGGTGATCAAGCACGGTTTGCAGCGGCAGCGAGGCAACCCAGCGGTCAATCACGCCGTACAGCTCGTCACGGCGGGCATCCCGGCCATCGTTGCTGGCCAGTTGCGGATCGTTCGCCAGGTCTTCGCGGCCAATAATCAGCATGAAGCGTTTGAAAATTGCGTCGCCATTGGCGCCAATCTGTACGTGCTTGCCGTCCTTGCTGGTGTGAATCGAGGAGGGCGTGATGCCCGGCATGATATTGCCGGTGCGCTCGCGAATAAAGCCGAACACATCGAACTCCGGCACCATGCTTTCCATCATGGCGAAAATGGCTTCGTACAGCGCCACATCCACCACTTGGCCCAGGCCGCCATTCACTTCACGATGACGCAATGCCATTAAGGCGCCAATGACGCCCCACAGCGCGGCAATCGAGTCGCCAATCGAAATGCCGGTGCGCACGGGCGGGCGATCTTCAAAACCGGTGATGTAGCGCAACCCGCCCATGGACTCACCCACCGCGCCAAAACCGGGCTGGTCTTTCATCGGCCCGGTCTGCCCGAAGCCCGACAAACGCACCATCACCAGTTTGGGGTTCAAGGCGTGCAGCACGTCCCAGCCCAAACCCAGTTTTTCCAGAACCCCAGGGCGGAAGTTCTCGATCAGGATGTCAGCCCCGGCCAACAGCTCTTTGAGGATGTTCAGGCCATCGGGGTGCTTGAGGTTCAGCGTCAGGGATTTCTTGTTGCGCGCCTGGACGAACCACCACAGCGACGTACCTTCATAGAGCTTGCGCCATTTACGCAGGGGATCGCCGCCATCGGGTGATTCCACCTTGATCACATCGGCGCCAAATTCGGCACAAATTCGCGAGGCAAAAGGACCGGCGATCAGGGTACCCAGTTCGATAACCTTGAGGCCCGAAAGGGGTTTGGTGGCGAGCGACATGCGGAGTCCTTATGCAGAGCGAACGAGAACAGCGTTTTAACATAGGTCGTGGCACCACGTCCTGTGGGAGCGGGCTTGCCCGCGATAACATCACCGCGCTGATTCAGATAGACGGCGTTGTTTGCATCGCGAGCAAGCCCGCTCCCACAGAGCATGGGCGGATCGGTTAGACTTGCCGTCTTTCTCCGTATCAAGAAGCCCGTTCATGGCCCAGCCGTCCACGACCTACAAGTTCGAACTCAACCTCACCGATCTCGATCGTGGGGTCTATGAAACCGTCAAGCAGACCATCGCCCGCCACCCTTCGGAAACCGAAGAGCGCATGGCTGTGCGCCTTCTGGCTTACGCCCTTTGGTACAACGAGCATCTGTCGTTTGGCCGAGGCCTTTCAGATGTAGACGAACCAGCGCTGTGGGAAAAAAGCCTGGATGACCGTGTTCTGCACTGGATCGAAGTCGGCCAGCCCGATGCCGACCGTCTGACCTGGTGCTCGCGCCGCACCGAGCGCACCAGTTTGCTGGCCTATGGCAGCTTGCGCGTCTGGGAAGGCAAGGTCATCCCGGCGATCAAAAACCTGAAAAACGTCAACATCGCTGCCGTTCCGCAAGAGGTTCTGGAAGTGCTGGCCAAAGACATGCCACGCGTTATCAAGTGGGATGTGATGATCAGTGAAGGCACCGTGTTCGTGACCGACGACCGTGGCCAGCACGAAGTTCAGTTGCAGTGGCTGCAAGGCGAACGCGGTTAATTCACTCGGTTCAACACTTTAAGAGAACATCCCCCCGGTTATGCGCATCGAACCTCGTCCACTGCCCGAAACCCTGCCTTTCTTGGGCGAAATGCCGACCCTGCTTACGCGTTTGTACGCTGCGCGGGGGGTGCAATCACAAGCTGAACTGGACAAGAGCCTGGCGCGGTTGATCCCGTACCAGCAGCTCAAGGGCATCGATGCGGCGGTGGACTTGCTGGTGGTGGCGCTTGAACAGCGCCAGCGCATCTTGATCGTCGGTGACTTTGACGCCGACGGTGCCACGGCCAGTACCGTGGGCATGCTCGGTTTGCGCCTGCTAGGCGCCGCCCATGTCGACTACCTGGTGCCCAACCGGTTTGAGTACGGCTACGGTCTGACGCCAGAAATCGTCGAAGTGGCGCTGACCCGTTCACCGCAATTGCTGATCACCGTGGACAACGGGATCTCCAGCGTCGAAGGCGTAGCCGCGGCGAAAAAAGCCGGACTGAGCGTTCTGGTCACCGACCACCACTTGCCGGGCAACGAACTGCCGGCGGCCGATGCCATCGTCAACCCTAACCAGCCGGGTTGCGAGTTCCCCAGCAAGGCGCTGGCCGGGGTAGGGGTGATCTTCTACGTCCTGATTGCCTTGCGTGCACGCTTGAACAGCTTGGGTTGGTATCAAACGGTCAAAGCGCCCAACATCGCCGAATTGCTCGATTTGGTGGCATTGGGCAGCGTGGCCGACGTGGTGCCGCTGGACGCCAACAACCGCATTCTGGTGCATCAGGGGCTTGAGCGAATCCGCGCCGGGCGGGCGCGGCCAGGGCTTAAAGCAATCCTGGAAGTGGCCAAGCGCGATCATTCGAAGATTACCTCTACCGACTTGGGCTTTATTCTCGGTCCACGGCTGAACGCGGCCGGGCGGCTGGACGACATGAGCCTGGGCATTGAGTGCCTGCTCACCGACGACCCCAACGCGGCGCGGGACATGGCCGCCCAGCTCGACGAAATGAACCAGGACCGCAAGTCCATTGAGCAAGGTATGCAGCGTGAAGCGCTGGCCCAGCTCAAGGAATTGACTCTGGACAGCATGCCGTTTGGCTTGTGCCTGTTCGACCCGGAGTGGCACCAAGGGGTGATCGGGATTCTGGCCTCGCGCCTCAAAGAGCGCTATTTCCGCCCGACCTTTGCCTTTGCCGATGCCGGAGACGGCATGCTCAAGGGCTCGGGGCGTTCGGTACCGGGCTTTCATATTCGTGATGCGCTCAGCGTGGTCGCGGCGCAGCACCCGGAGTTGATCAGCAAATACGGCGGCCACGCCATGGCAGCGGGTCTGACATTGCCTGAAGCCAACTTCCCACTGTTTGCTCAAGCATTTGACGAAGAGGTCCGACGTCAACTGCGTGAGGAAGACCTGACCGGTCGGCTGTTGTCTGACGGCAGTTTGGCGATTGAAGAATTCCACCTTGAACTGGCGCGCGCGTTGCGCCATGCCGGGCCGTGGGGGCAGCACTTCCCTGAGCCGCTGTTCCACGGGGTGTTTCAATTAGTCGAGCAGCGCATTGTTGGCGAGCGGCATTTGAAAGTCGTGCTCAAGACCGAGTGCGGCAGCGTCAAACTGGACGGCATTGCCTTTGGAGTAGACCGCGAAGTGTGGCCCAATCCGACCATTCGCTGGGTCGAACTGGCCTACAAACTCGACCTCAACGAGTTTCGCGGTAACGAAACCGTGCAACTGATGATCGCCCACATCGAACCGCGCTAACGCCTGCCCCCTTTTGGCTGACCAATAACGCTGCAGGAGCTGCACGCTCATTTGAACCCCACCTCTTCCAGTGTTGTCGACTAGTCTCTAAGGAGTGCCTGGAGCCTACCCACTGGAATGAGAGGTGACCCATGAGTCTGCTGCTCGAACCCTACACCCTGCGCCAACTGACCTTGAATAACCGCATTGCGGTCTCGCCAATGTGCCAATACTCCAGCGTTGATGGGCTGGCCAATGACTGGCATTTAGTTCACTTGGGCAGCCGGGCCGTTGGCGGTGCCGGTCTGATTTTTACCGAGGCCACCGCGGTGACCCCCGATGGCCGGATCACCGCTCAAGACCTTGGGCTGTGGAGCGACGAACACATCGAACCGCTGCAACGCATCACCCGCTTTATCCGCGCCCAGGGCGCCGTGGCGGGGATTCAGCTGGCGCATGCCGGGCGCAAGGCCAGCACGCATCGCCCTTGGCTGGGCAAACATGGCAGCGTCAAAGTGGACGAGGGCGGCTGGGTGCCGGTCGGGCCATCACCCATTGCCTTTGACCCCAATCACACGGCGCCCAAACAACTGGATACAGAACAGATCCAGGGCGTTGTTCAAGCCTTTATCGATGCCGCCAAGCGATCGCTCGAAGCTGGCTTTTCGGTGGTGGAGGTTCACGCTGCCCACGGTTACTTGCTGCATCAATTTTTGTCGCCGCTGAGCAACCAGCGCCTCGACGAGTACGGCGGTTCATTCGAGAATCGCATCCGCCTGGTGCTGCAAGTGACCGAAGCGGTGCGCGAAGTGTGGCCTAAAGAACTGCCGGTCTTTGTCCGCGTTTCGGCTACCGATTGGGTCGAAGATGGCTGGAACCCTGACGAAACGGTTGAGTTGGCGCGGCGTCTTAAAGCCTTGGGAGTTGATCTGATTGACGTGTCGTCGGGCGGTACGGCGGCCTCGGCAGAAATTCCGGTGGGGCCGGGTTACCAGACCCGATTTGCCGAGCGCGTGCGCAAGGAGGCGGCCATCGCTACGGGCACGGTGGGGATGATCACCGAACCCGCGCAGGCCGAACATATTTTGCGCACCGGTCAGGCGGACTTGATTCTACTGGCCCGTGAACTCTTGCGTGACCCGTACTGGCCGCTGCATGCCGATGATGATCTGGGCGGCAGAAAAGCGATCTGGCCTGCGCAGTACCAGCGTGCGACCCATCGCGATCAGCCGATTCATGAATCGGACCTGCGCGACTGAAACCCGACCTGTCACCTGAACCCGTTACGAGGAGGTTGCTAATGAACACCCGTGGATTGCTCGATCAACTGCTGAAGTCTGGCCAGGAACTGCTGGAGAAAAAGACCGGTGCGTCAAACAACGCTTCTGGCGCCAGTGCCAATAAAGGGGGGTTGGGCAATGTGCTGGGTGCGGGCGGGCTCGGCGGCCTGCTCTCGGGGGCAGGGGGTGGGGCGATGGCGGCCAGTGTCCTGGGCCTGTTAATGGGCAGTAAGCGCGGCCGCAAGTTCGGCGGCCAGGCCTTGACCTATGGGGGTTTGGCGGCCTTGGGCGTACTGGCCTACAAAGCCTACGGCAACTGGCAGGCCAGCCAGGGCACTGCCCCCGAACACCCGCCGCAAACCATTGATCGTGTCGAGCCGGTGCAGGTTGAGGAACACAGTCAGGCGATTCTCAAAGCCCTGGTCGCGGCGGCCAAGGCGGATGGTCACATTGACGATCGCGAGCGGCAAATGATCGAGGGCGAGTTGAGCAAGCTCAAGCACGACCCGCAACTGCAGCAATGGCTGCAACTTGAACTGAACAAACCGCTGGACCCGGCTGAAGTCGCCAGCGCGGCCACCACCCCGGAAATCGGCGCAGAAATGTACATTGCCAGCCTCATCCTGGTGGATGAAGAGGCATTCGGTGAACGGGCTTATCTGGATGAACTGGCCAAGCAACTCAAGCTTGATCCGGGGCTAAAAGCTGAACTGGAGGCGCAGGTTAAACAGGCTCAGGTTTAACTGCCCTTGTAGGAGCGAGCTTGCCTCGCGATCTTTTAAACGTCGAAAAGATCGCGAGGCAAGCTCGCTCCTACACTGTTAGCTGTGTTGTAGGTTTTTTTACTAATTGCTGTGAGAACAGTCTCAACGTCCGTGAGAATCCTTGCTGGCCCTCGGCTATACTCCTCCATCATTTGAATGGCCCCGAGGATAGACTGTGAAGAACTGGACGTTACGCCAACGCATTTTGGCGAGCTTTGCGGTGATCATCGCCATCATGTTGCTGATGGTTGTCGCGTCTTACTCGCGCCTGTTGTCGATTGAGTCGAGCGAAGAGACCGTTCGCACCGATTCGATTCCCGGGGTCTATTACAGTTCGATGGTGCGCAGTGCCTGGGTCGACAGCTATGTCCTGACCCTGCAACTGGTCGGCTCGGCCACTCAGCGTGATTTGACCAGCGAAGACCGTAAGCTGTATGCCAGCTACGAAGACCGCATGAACCAAGAGCTGGACAACTACCGCACCACCATTTTTGATGACCAGGACCGCGCCGAGTTTGATGAATTCGAGCGCATCCACGGTGAGTACACCAAGGCGTTGTCTGGCGTTCTGCAGTTTTACGAAGACAAAAAAACCGAGCAAGCCGATGCCATGCTCAACGAGCAACTGGCCCCGCTGTGGGCCGCGGGGCGCAAGCAACTCAACACCATCATTGATACCAACCGCACGCAGGCCAACCACGCCACCGAAACCATTGCCAATGCAGTGACGACGGCAAAAATCAGCATGGTGATCTCGCTGATCGTGGCTGTGCTGGCTGCCGGGCTGTGCGGCTACCTGTTGTTGCAGGCGATCATGTCGCCGATGCAGCGCATCGTTTCGATCCTTGAAACCATGCGCTCCGGTGATTTGAGCTCACGCTTGAACCTGGACCGCAAAGACGAGTTCGGTGCCGTCGAAACCGGCTTCAACGACATGATGACCGAGCTTACCGCGCTGGTATCTCAAGCCCAGCGGTCCTCGGTCCAGGTCACCACCTCGGTGACCGAGATCGCTGCCACGTCCAAACAGCAACAAGCCACGGCAACAGAAACCGCAGCCACCACCACGGAAATCGGCGCGACCTCCCGCGAAATTGCCGCCACCTCCCGTGACCTGGTGCGCACCATGACCGAAGTAACTTCGGCTGCCGATCAGGCTTCGATTCTGGCCGGTTCCGGGCAGCAAGGCCTGGCGCGCATGGAAGAAACCATGCACTCGGTGATGGGCGCTGCCGATCTGGTTAATGCCAAGCTGGCGATCCTCAATGAAAAAGCCGGCAACATTAACCAAGTGGTCGTCACCATCGTCAAAGTGGCCGACCAGACCAACCTGCTGTCGCTCAACGCCGCCATCGAAGCCGAAAAAGCCGGTGAATATGGCCGTGGTTTCGCTGTGGTTGCCACTGAAGTACGTCGCCTGGCTGACCAGACGGCTGTGGCCACCTATGACATTGAACAAATGGTGCGCGAGATCCAGTCCGCCGTGTCGGCGGGTGTGATGGGCATGGACAAGTTCTCGGAAGAAGTGCGCCGTGGCATGGCCGAGGTGACGCAAGTCGGTGAGCAACTGTCGCAAATCATTCATCAGGTTCAGGCCTTGGCGCCGCGCGTGTTGATGGTCAACGAAGGCATGCAGGCGCAAGCCACCGGCGCCGAGCAAATTAACCTGGCACTGGTGCAGTTGGGTGATGCCAGCAGTCAGACCGTAGAGTCCTTGCGTCAGGCCAGCTTCGCGATCGACGAACTCAGTCAGGTTGCCGTTGGGCTGCGCAGTGGCGTTTCGCGTTTTAAAGTCTGATGAGCGAACTTTTAACCAAGCGTGCGGCCGCCGTGGCGCCGAGCCAGCGCCTGTTTCTGGTGTTCTACATCGGGGATGAGCGTTATGCCTTGTCGGCGACCGATGTGGTCGAGGTGCTGGCGCGTTTACCGCTCAAACCGATTGCTCACGCCCCGGCCTGGGTGGCTGGCGTGTTTGCGCACCGTGGGCAGATGGTCCCGGTCATCGACATCAGCGCCATGACCTTTGGCCACGAAGCCGTGGCCCGCACCAGCACGCGGCTGGTGCTGGTCAATTTTCGTGGCAAACTGCTGGGGCTGATGCTGGAGCAGGCCAACGCGACCTTGCGCTGCGACCCGGCAGATTTTCAGCCCTACGGCCTGGATAACCGCGACGCGCCGTACCTGGGGCCGGTTCGTGAGGATGCCCAGGGCTTGCTGCAGTGGATCCATGTCGACGACCTGTTGAGCCCGGCGGTGTGCGCGCTGCTGTTCCCTCCGAGCCTGGATGACGCCAGCGCAGAGGGGCTCGCATGAGAGACGACCAGCGCTTTTACGATTTTTTAAAGCAACGCATTGGCCTGGATGTTGCGTCCGTGGGCCTGGCGATTATCGAGCGTGCCGTGCGCCAGCGTTGCCTTGCGTTGAACATGCCCGACAACGATCACTACTGGCAGCGCCTGACGTGTTCACACGATGAGCAGCAGGCGTTGATCGAATCGGTGATCGTGCCCGAGACCTGGTTTTTTCGGTATCCCGAGTCGTTTGCCACATTGGGCCGTCTGGCCCGCCAGCGTTTGGCCGACACCAGCGGCCTGCATACCCTGCGCATTCTGAGCTTGCCGTGCTCCACCGGCGAAGAGCCGTATTCGATTGCCATGGCCCTGTTTGATGCCGGTCTGGTTGGGCATCAGTTCAAGGTCGAAGCCCTGGACGTCAGCCCGTTATCGGTGGCGCGGGCGCGGTCGGCGCTGTATGGAAAAAACTCATTTCGCGGCCAGCAAATTGATTTTCGTGAGCGCTATTTCACCCCGGTCAATGACAGTTATCAGTTGGCTGAGCGGGTGCACGAGCAGGTCACTTTTCATGTCGGCAACCTGCTTGACCCGACGCTGCTCAGCCATCACCTGCCTTATGACTTTGTGTTCTGTCGCAACCTGCTGATCTATTTCGACCTCAAGACTCAGCATCAGGCGCTGGATATCCTCAAGCGCTTGACCCGTGACGACGGCGCACTGTTTATCGGCCCGGCCGAGGGCAGCCTGCTGGGCCGCCTGGGCATGCGTTCGATCGGTGCACCGCAGTCGTTTGCCTTCTGTCACAGCCATGAGCCGGTGCCTGTTGCGCGGCCAGCGCTGGCTGAGCCCAGACCGCTGCCCAAACCTGCAC